>NZ_JSWE01000092.1 GCF_000815465.1 Candidatus Jidaibacter acanthamoeba
AGATGGCCAAACAGAAGTATGAAAGGAATAAGCCGCACGTTAACATAGGTACGATAGGGCACGTTGACCATGGGAAGACGAGTTTAACGGCAGCAATAACGAAGTTTTTTGGAAATTTTGTAAGTTACGATAATATTGACAAAGCGCCTGAAGAGAGAGAAAGAGGTATTACAATTAATACCGCGCATGTTGAGTATGAGACTGAAAGTAGGCACTATGGGCACGTAGATTGTCCTGGGCACGCTGACTATGTTAAGAACATGATTACCGGTGCTGCACAAATGGATGGAGCGATATTGGTGGTTAGTGCAGCTGACGGACCTATGCCGCAAACCAGAGAACATATATTATTAGCACGTCAGGTTGGTGTACCTGCGCTTGTAGTGTTCTTAAATAAAGTAGATATGGTAGATGATCCCGAGTTACTGGAACTGGTAGAGATGGAAGTAAGAGACTTGTTAAGCAAGTATGACTATCCTGGTGACGATATTCCGATTATCAGAGGATCTGCATTGTGTGCGCTTGACGGAAGTAACCCCGAGCTTGGCGAGAATGCGATCAGAGAGTTATTAAAGCAGGTTGATGCGTATATACCGTTACCTGAGCGTCCGGTTGACAGGCCGTTTTTAATGCCGATTGAAGATGTATTCTCTATTTCCGGAAGAGGGACTGTGGTTACCGGAAGAGTTGAGCAGGGTGTAGTTAAAGTTGGAGAAGAGATTGAAATAGTTGGTCTTAAGCCTAATGTTAAGACGACTTGTACGGGAGTTGAGATGTTCCGTAAGCTTCTTGATCAAGGACAGGCGGGGGATAACGTTGGTGTGTTGCTACGCGGTATTGGTAAAGAAGATGTAGAGAGAGGGCAGGTTTTAGCTAAGCCCGGAACTATAAAGCCGCATAAGAAGTTTAAGGCTGAAATATATGTATTGAATAAGGATGAGGGTGGAAGACATACACCGTTCTTTAGTAACTATAGACCTCAGTTTTACTTCAGGACTACTGATGTAACGGGCTCTATCGCGTTACCTGAAGGAGTGGAGATGATTATGCCGGGAGATAACACAGCTATAACGGTTGAGTTAATATCTCCGATTGCTATGGACAAGGGTCTTAAGTTTGCTATCCGTGAAGGCGGCAGAACTGTAGGTGCAGGCGTCGTAGCTGAAATAATTGAGTAATTAAAAAGAAAGGGATTTTACCTATTTTCTCCTTTTAAAGCAAAATAGGTATCTTTTGTAGGAGTGTAGCTCAATTGGTAGAGCACCGGTCTCCAAAACCGGGGGTTGGGGGTTCGATCCCTCTCGCTCCTGCCAGCTTTTCGGTAATATTCTACATAGTTATTTATAAAAAATATTATTTTTTTAACCGATAGACTAAAAGTACTCCTTGTCGGATTTATAGCTTAATTTACTATATATGCAGTAGGTAAGGTATTGTTGCCGATATAAGGCATGTATTTATGAGTTCCTATAAACCCATACATATCAACTTTTATTCTTAACATATTATATAACAAATATGAGTTTTTTATAGAGATATAAAAAGGTTTAGTAAAGTAATGCTTAAACTTTATAAAATTAATTTAATTTCTTAAAGATTGAATTTTATATAATAAAAAAACTGTAATAGAATTTTAAATATTTACTACAGCTTAATTAAAGGTAGATGTTTTAGTAATGATTTTATAAAGGAAAGCCGTCAGGCAGAAATGCTACAGGATCACAAATTACAAATTCAGTAATAAAGTCTTTTGAACATTCATTATAAGAACAATATTCCTTTAATAGCTCACTGAGCTGTAAGTGTGCTTCATTAGCGGTATTATGAAGTGATTTACATTGTGCTTTAATAAAATTATTTTTAGTATCTTTTAGAACTTGAACTTTCTCAATTTGATTAAATGCCTTAATTAGATCGTCATTTTGCTCGTTTATTTTAGCTCTATAATCCCCTAACTCCACAGTAATTAATTTAGAATGTCTGCTTTCACACTTATTAGATTGTGCTTTATGTTTCTTATATTCTGGTGTTTCTACTCTCTTACCATCTTCTTCGCGTAGAGTATCTACAAATTCCCAGGTACTCCAATCAAAGCTACGTTAATATTCATATTTTGCACTTTTAGGAAAGCCTGTACCACACTCATTTCTGCTATTCAGTAATTTTTCATACCTTTCTAAAATAGGAGCAGCAATGCTTACAAACTTTTTAGCATCAAAGATATTTCCAATAGATTTTTTTACTTTTACTTGGTGAGCAGGAGTAAGTATTGAGCTCTTTTCATCTTCGGGTTGAGATTGAGAAGTACTGTGTTTGTGAGCTTTATATTTATTTATAATAGTACACTTAATAAGTTAATAACTTAAGTATTATACACTACAAGTAGTTACAAAAATATTAAGGCATTGAGAAAAACTTTATTTTTTTGAATTATACGATTTGTACAGGATTCAGATCATCTTATCCCGTTTTAAATTGCTGCATGTTAGTGAATTAAGTTTGAATAACGGTTAATGTAATTTGCTGTAGAAGAATTGTAAAAAGAATAAATTATATGTTTTGTATAAATATTGATCAAAATGTAAGCAGATTAATCTTGCCGAAAAGCTAAGCACTTAAAAAAACGCCGCAAATGAATTATATTACCTTGACATTAAATAGGTTTAGATATAAAAGTCACTCTCATATATTGATTAAAGAGTTATTTTTTTTAGAGTAAAGTGTGAAAATAGCGGAGTTTGCCAGAGAAGTAAAATTAGAGACAATGAAGATATTGTGGCCTACACGCAAGGAAAGCTTAATGACTTGTGTAATGGTGCTATTTATCACAGCAATCTCTGGTGTGTTTTTTTTGCTTGTTGATTCGGCTATATACAAAATTATTCAGTTTATATTAGGTATTTAAATAATGGAATCGCCGGCTCGTTGGTATATAATAAATACATTGTCTGGTTATGAGCAGAAGGTTGCAAAAGCAATCCGTGAA
Source organism: Candidatus Jidaibacter acanthamoeba (assembly GCF_000815465.1). Taxonomy (NCBI): domain Bacteria; kingdom Pseudomonadati; phylum Pseudomonadota; class Alphaproteobacteria; order Rickettsiales; family Candidatus Midichloriaceae; genus Candidatus Jidaibacter; species Candidatus Jidaibacter acanthamoebae. The sequence goes on from NZ_JSWE01000092.1 coordinate 2,987, forward strand.
ACCGCAGAGCAAAAGGGTGTATTGCCTTCATTTGAAGATATTATCGTTCCGGTTGAAAATGTTACTGAGTTAAGAAGAGGAACAAAAGTTACCTCCGCAAGGAAGATCTTCCCCGGATATATTTTGGTAAAGATGGTATTAAACGACTTAACATGGAATATTGTAAAGAATACTCCAAGAGTTGCAGGTCTTTTGGGTGGTAGTAAACCGCTTCCGGTTCCTGAAGTTGAAGTTAATAGAGTTTTGAAGCAGGTCGAAGAAGGTGCGGTTACTAAAGAAATTGAAGTGATGTACGATATTAATGAAACCGTGAAAATAATTGATGGGCCGTTTGAGACGTTTGCAGGTGTGATTGAAGAAGTTGATTCAGAGAAAAAACGAATAAAAGTTTTGGTATCTATATTCGGCAGATCAACCCCTGTGGAATTAGAATTTGGTCAAGTTGAGAAGTTAAAATAAGAAAGGAGTCTAGTTGTGAAAGGCGGAGCAAAAAAAACTGTAGTAGCCAAGATAAAATTACAAATCCCTGCAGGGAAGGCTAATCCTTCTCCTCCCGTAGGGCCGGCATTAGGGCAGAGGGGTTTGAATATAATGGAGTTCTGTAAGCAATTCAATGACAGAACTAAAGATATGGAAGTCGGTATGCCGATCCCTGTAGTGATTGAAGCATATGCTGATAAAACATTCACCTTTATAACCAAGACACCTCCTACTTCTTACCTTGTGAAGAAAAAAGCCGGAGTTGCGAGTGGTTCTAAAACTCCCGGGAGAGAGTTTGCCGGTAAGATTACGATGCCTCAAATTGAAGAGATCGCTAAAATGAAAATGGCGGATATGGGAGTAGATTCATTAGAAGCTGCTATTTCTCAAGTAATAGGAACAGCGGCTTCAGCTGGAATTAAAGTTGAAGCTTAATTAACGTTTAGAGGTTGTGATAAATAAAATGGCTAAACTTAGCAAGAGATTAAAAAAATCATTTGAATTAGTTAGTGAAAATCAAGTGTATAGCTTAGATGAAGCATTGCAGATAGTTAAAAAATATGCTGTAGAAGCAAAGACTAAATTTGATGAGACTGTGGATGTGGTGTTTAAACTCGGGGTAGACCCAAGACAATCCGACCAAATGGTAAGAGGTGTGGTTGCCATGCCTAACGGTTTAGGTAAGCAGGTTAGGGTTGCGGTGTTTGCAAAACCTGAGCGTATGGAAGAAGCTAAAAAAGCCGGTGCTGATGTTGTCGGTGGAGATGATTTAGTTGAAGAAGTTAAAAATGGTAGGCTTGATTTTGACCTTTGTATTGCAACACCCGATATGATGGTTAAGGTTGGTACTTTAGGTAAAGTTTTAGGTCCGAAAGGAATGATGCCGAACCCTAAGTTAGGTACGGTGTCAAATGATATAGCGGCTGCTGTTAAGCAAGCTAAGTCAGGTCAAGTTGAGTATAAAACGGAGAAGGCCGGGTTGGTGCATGCGGGTGTGGGTAAAGTAAGTTTTGAAGAAAGTTCTTTAAAAGAGAATATTATTGCTCTTTATCATGCGCTTATAAATGCTAAACCGAGTAGTTCTAAGGGTGTATATATGCAAAAGATGCATTTATCTACATCAATGGGTCCTTCTATACCTCTTGACATACAAAAAGTGGTAAGCTAGTATCACCCCCTGCTAATGCTAAAGTTTTAATTTGGTAAAGACTGTGAATAAGAATAGAGAAATTAAATGTCAAGTTGTTGAAAGTATGCAAGAAGTATTTGCATCCAACAATATTGTCATCATAATGCATAACAAAGGTCTGACTGTCTCTGATGTAAAAGATTTGAGAAAAAAGGTGAAACAGGCAGAAAGTAAATATATAGTTGCTAAAAATACATTAGTAAGACTCGCTTTAAGAGAATCGAAATTTGCTGAATTGGAAAAGCTAATGCAGGGTCCGACCTCGATAGCTTATTCTAATGATCCTGTTGCCGTCTCTAAAATACTAAGCGACTTTACTAAAGTAAATGAAAAGCTGGAGATCCGTGGTGGTATCATGGATGGTGCGTATCTTGATGTTAATGCGATTAAAACATTAGCTTCATTACCATCTCTTGATGAACTAAGAGCTAAGTTCTTAGGGCTCTTGAATGCGCCTGCGACAAAAATTGCTCAGATTCTTCAAGCTCCTGGTGCTCAGGTAGCAAGAGTTTTAAGTGCATATTCTAAAAAATAACTAAAAATAAACGTAGAAGGAGAGAAAAATGGCAAATTTACAACATCTAGTTGACGAGTTATCAACCTTATCAGTTCTTGAGGCTGCTGAGTTATCTAAAATGCTTGAAGAGAAGTGGGGTGTTTCTGCTGCTGCACCGGTTGCTATGGCTGCTATGCCTGCTGCTGGCGGGGGCGAAGCTGCGGCTGAACAAACTGAATTTGATGCGGTTTTAACTGATGTCGGTGCAAATAAAGTTAGCGTAATTAAAGAAGTAAGAACCTTTACAGGACTTGGTCTTGTTGAAGCTAAAAACTTAGTTGAGTCAGCGCCTAAAGCAATTAAGAGCGGAGTTTCTAAAGACGAAGCACAAAAAATTAAAGTTGCATTAGAAGCTGCTGGAGCAAAAGTTGAGATTAAATAATTACTGCTATTAAGTTAGTAGTAAATAAGATCAAAGGGTATATTTTACTTAAGGTATACCCTTTTTAAGCCTTTGACTAACAATATAAGGTAGTTCGTGTGGTAAGCTTAACAGCTAAAAAAAGAATTAGAAAAAGCTTTGGCAGAATCAAATCAGTTGCTGAAATTCCAAACCTAATACATGTTCAAAAAGCCTCTTATGAGGATTTTTTGCAATTAAATAATAGATCAGAAAATCGTGAAGAAAAAGGGCTTGAGTCAGTTTTTAAGTCAATATTTCCTATTTCCGATTATGAAGGTCAGGCAACTATTGAGTATGTAAAGTATGAGTTGGATAGACCTAAATATGATGTTGAAGAGTGTATTCAAAGGGGGGTTAACTATGCTGCGCCTCTTAGAGTTACCCTAAGACTGATTGTATGGGATATTGATGAAGAAGCCGGTATTAAAGAAATAAAAGGCATCAAAGAGCAAGATGTTTATATGGGTGAAATTCCTCTTATGACTGATAGGGGAACCTTTATAATTAATGGTGCGGAGCGCGTAGTAGTCTCCCAAATGCACCGCTCGCCGGGTGTGTTTTATTTCCATGACGGCGGTAAAACTCATAGTTCAGGAAAATACTTATTTTATGCTCGCGTTATACCTTATAGAGGTTCGTGGTTAGACATTGAATTTGATGTTAAGGATCTGCTTTATTTTAGATTAGATAGAAAGAGAAAAATTTACATTACAACTCTTTTGCGAGCTCTTAATCTTTCAAAAGACGATATTTTAAATGAATTCTATAAAATTATCAGTTATTATAAAAAGGGAGAGGCTTGGGTAGCTAAATTCTCTACCGAGAAATTTAAAGGTGCCAAAGTAGCTTTTGATATAGTAGATTACGCTACCGGTGAAGTTATTATTGAAGCTAATACCAAAGTAACGCCTAGAGTGGCTAAAAAAATTGCCGAAGCCGGGGGAGAAAGGGAGTATATTGTTCCTAAAGACCAGCTTATCGGATCCTATATTGCCCAGGATATTATAGATGAAGAGACCGGAGAGATTATTATTGAATCCGGTGATGAAATTAATGAAGCTATTTTAGAGAAAATTGACGGAATCAAAGTTAAAGAATTAAATATTCTGGATATTGATTATGTCAAAGTCGGTCCATACATTAGAAACTCTTTAGTATTAGATAAAAATTTAACTAAAGAAGATGCATTATCTGATATATATAAGGTAATGAGACCGGGTGAACCTTCTACTCCGGAAGCTGCTGAAGCTTTATTCAGGAGTACATTTTTTGAAAAAGAAAAATATGACCTTTCACCGATAGGCAGGATGAAAATTAATGCTAAGCATGATTTGAAAATTCCTGAAGATCATAGTGTGCTAACAAAGGAAGATATAATAGCTATTGTTAAGCATATTATTAAATTAAAAGACGGGTTCGGTGAAGTAGACGATATTGATAACCTCGGCAATAGAAGAGTAAGATCTGTAGGTGAGTTAGTTGAAAATCAATTCAGACTAGGTTTAGTCAGAATGGAAAGAACTATAATGGAAAGAATGGCTTCGGTTGAGATTGATACCGTAATGCCGCATGACCTTATAAATTCTAAAGTTTTGATGTCAGTACTCAGAGAGTTTTTCGGTACTTCGCAGCTTTCCCAATTTATGGATCAAACTAATCCGTTATCCGAGATTACGCATAAACGTAGGTTATCTGCGCTTGGACCTGGTGGTTTAACTAGGGATAGAGCGGGGTTTGAGGTAAGGGACGTACACCCGACTCACTACGGAAGAATATGTCCGATTGAAACTCCTGAGGGGCAAAATATCGGTCTTATAAACTCGCTTGCAAGTTATGCAAGAGTTAATAAATACGGATTTATTGAGAGCCCATACAGAAAAGTTGTAGAAGGAAAAGTAACTGATGAAGTACATTATTTATCAGCTATTGAAGAAAGCAAATATGTTATTGCTCAAGCAAATGCCAAATTGAATAAAGACGGAACTTTTACAGAAGAGTTAGTCAGATCCAGAGAAGACGGAGAAATTATCGTTGCTACTCCTGATAAGATGAACTACATGGATGTATCGCCTCAACAATTAGTTTCCGTTGCTGCTTCATTAATTCCGTTTTTGGAAAATGACGATGCTAACAGAGCCTTAATGGGGTCAAACATGCAGCGTCAAGCGGTTCCGCTTGTTAAGTCCGAAGCACCGTTAGTTGGTACCGGAATGGAAGGGGTTGTAGCTTCCGATTCAGGTGCGACTGTGGTTGCCAGAAGAGACGGAGTAGTAGATAGGGTTGATGCTAACCGTATTGTGGTAAGAAGCCAGGAGCACGCTGAGGATGCGCCAGGTGTTGATATATATACGCTTGTAAAATATCAAAAATCTAACCAAAATACTTGTATAAATCAAAGACCGGTTGTCAAGGTAGGAGATATCGTCAAGAGTGGTGATATTATTGCCGATGGGCCGAGTACTGATCTTGGTGAGCTCGCTTTAGGTAAAAACGTTCTTGCGGCATTTATGCCGTGGAATGGCTATAACTATGAGGATTCTATCCTTCTTTCTGAAAGATTGGTTAAAGAAGATGTATTTACTTCTATCCATATTCAGGAATTTGAGGTGGTGGCAAGAGATACACGTTTGGGGCCTGAAGAGATCACTCGTGATATTCCGAATGTTGGCGAAGAAAGCTTAAAACATCTTGATGAAATAGGTGTTGTACACGTCGGTGCCGAAGTGAAGCCTGGAGATATCCTGGTTGGTAAAGTTACTCCGAAAAGTGAATCACCGATTACTCCGGAAGAAAAATTACTTAGAGCAATTTTCGGTGAAAAAGCGGCTGATGTACGTGATTCCTCGCTTAGAGTGCCTCCGGGAGCTAAAGGTACGGTAGTTTCGGTAAGAGTCTTCACCAGAAGAGGTGTTGAAAAAGATGAAAGAGCTATTGCGCTTGAAAGGCATGAGATTGAGAGGTTGTCTAAAGATAGGGATGATGAGCTCAATATTCTGCAAAACTATGCTTTCGGTAGGGTTAAGGAATTGTTGCTTAACAACACGATTGTTTCAGCTCCGAAGCCTCTGAAACAAGGTGATATAATTACCGAAAATACTTTTAATGAAATTCCGAAGCGTATGATTTGGCAAATTGTAGTGGATGACACCACAGCAATGAATCAGCTGGAGAAAATTAAATCTATTTACGATCAGTATATTGAAAAACTGGAAGATAGATTTAAGAAGAAAGTTGAGAAAGTACAAAGTGGTGACGATCTTCCACAAGGCGCGCTTAAAGTTGTTAAAGTTTATCTTGCAACTAAGCTTAAAATTCAGCCTGGTGATAAAATGGCCGGAAGGCATGGAAATAAAGGTGTTGTATCTAAAATTGTTCCAATTGAAGATATGCCGTTTTTAGAAGACGGAACTCCGGTTGATTTAGTTTTAAACCCGCTTGGTGTACCATCGAGGATGAACGTAGGACAGATTCTTGAAACTCATTTAGGCTGGGCATCGGCAAATTTAGGTAGGCAAATCGGTGCGATTCTGGATAAATTGGAAGAGCGTAAAAATATTGAAGAGCTAAGAAGTAAACTCGACGAGATTTATGCTTCAGAAGTGAATCGAAATGACCAAGATCTTATCGCAAGTATGAATGAAGATGAGCTAAAAGAATTAGCGGGTAACTTAACTAAGGGTGTACCATATGCCACTCCGGTATTTGACGGAGCAAAAGAAGAGGATATTACTAAAGCTTTACAAAAAGCCGGTGTTAATATCTCGGGTCAGGCAACTCTGATTGATGGCAGAACCGGTATATCTTTTGATAGAAAGATTACGGTCGGTTACATTTACATGATGAAACTTGACCACTTGGTAGATGATAAGATTCATGCTCGATCAATCGGACCATATAGCTTAGTAACTCAACAGCCGCTTGGAGGTAAATCTCATTTCGGTGGACAAAGATTCGGTGAAATGGAATGTTGGGCATTACAAGCTTATGGAGCGGCATATACTTTGCAGGAAATGTTAACTGTTAAATCAGATGATGTAACAGGGCGTATTAAGATGTATGAAGCAATTGTAAGAGGTGATGTATCATTTGAATCAGGGGTGCCGGAATCATTTAACGTTATGGTTAAAGAATTAAGTGCTTTAGGCCTTAATGTTGAAAAGAGAAAAAGTGAAGAATAATTGAAGAAAGTCCTAATTTAAGGGGTAACTTAATGAGCAATTTTGGATATTTTGGATTGGCAAATAGTCGCCAGGAATTTGATGAAATAAAAATTTCAATCGTAAATCCTGAGCAGATTAGAGCGTGGTCTTTCGGAGAAGTTAAAAAGCCGGATACGGTTAACTATAGAACAATCAAGCCTGAAAACGGCGGGTTGTTCTGCGCCCGTATTTTTGGTCCGATCAAAGACTATGAATGCCTATGCGGAAAATATAAAAGGATGAAGTATAGAGGTATCGTATGTGAAAAATGCGGAGTTGAAGTAACTACCTCTAAAGTAAGACGTGAAAGAATGGGACACATTGAGCTTGCGAGCCCGGTTGTGCACATTTGGTTCTTGCGTTCGCTACCTTCCAAAATCAGTAATTTGCTTGATATCCCGATTAAAGACATCGAAAAAGTTCTCTATTTTGAATCATATATTGTAATTGACCCGGGAATGGCTAATTTACAATATGGCCAGCTTTTGAATGATGAAGAATTTTATCAAGCTCAAGATGACTTCGGTGAAGATTCCTTTGAAGCATCAATGGGTGCGGAAGCAGTTAAAAGATTATTGCAAAAATTAGACCTTGAAGAAGAAAAAAATAGGTTAAGAGGAGAATTAAAAGATGTTTTCTCTGAAACTAAGCGTAAAAAAATAGCTAAAAGACTTAAGCTTATTGAAGAATTTATAGAGTCGGGTAATAAACCTGAATGGATGGTTTTAGAAGCTCTCCCGGTAATTTCTCCTGATTTAAGGCCGCTTGTAATGCTTGATGGCGGAAGATTCGCGACCTCTGATCTTAACGAGTTATATAGAAGGCTAATCAATAGAAATAACCGACTTAAACGCTTAATCGAGCTTAAAGCGCCTGATATTATTGTACGTAATGAAAAAAGAATGCTTCAAGAAGCAGCTGATGCATTATTTGACAATGGTAGAAAAGGAAGAGCTGTTAAAAATTCCAACAAGCGTCCGTTTAAGTCTTTAGCGGATATGCTAAAAGGTAAACAAGGAAGATTTAGACAGAACTTGCTTGGTAAGCGTGTTGACTATTCAGGTCGTTCGGTAATCGTTGTCGGTCCGGAACTAAAATTACATCAGTGCGGATTACCTAAAAAAATGGCATTAGAATTATTTAAGCCGTTTATTTATTCCAAGCTTGAAATGTATGGAATTGCAACTACACTTAAATCCGCTAAAAAGATGGTAGAGTTGGAAAAGCCGGAGGTATGGGATATCTTAGAAGAAGTTATCAGAGAGCACCCGGTGTTATTAAACCGTGCCCCAACCCTTCACAGACTCGGTATTCAAGCATTTGAACCCCTACTCATTGAAGGTAAAGCTATTCAATTACACCCTCTCGTATGTGCAGCATTTAATGCTGACTTTGATGGTGACCAGATGGCGGTTCACGTTCCGCTTTCTATTGAAGCTCAGCTTGAAGCAAGAGCGCTTATGATGTCTACTAATAACATTTTAAGCCCGGCCAACGGTAAGCCGATAATTGTACCTAGCCAGGATATTATTTTAGGGCTTTACTATATGACTATCCAGCTTGATAATGAAAAAGGCGAGGGGATGGCATTTGTGGATGTAGCTGAAATAGAGCACGCATTACATGCCGGAACATTATCATTGCATGCAAAAATTAAAGCCAGAAGAAAAAGAATTGACGGCAACGGAAATATAACTACCTTTATTGCCGAGACTACTCCGGGAAGAGTTATTTTATCCGAGTTACTGCCAAAAGATGCGAATATGAGCTTTGATTTAGTTAATAGAGTTATTACTAAGAAAGAAGTTTCCAAACTAATTGATGCGGTTTATAGGCACTGCGGACAAAAGGCTACCGTAATATTTTCCGATCAACTTATGCAACTAGGATTTAGTAACGCTTGCATCTCAGGTATTTCATTCGGTAAAGATGATATTGTTATACCTGAAACTAAAGAGAAGCATATTCAAGAAACCCTAAGTGAAGCAAGACAATATGAAAGCCAACATGCTGACGGTTTGATTACCAGCGGTGAAAAATATAACAAAGTAGTTGATGCCTGGTCTCGTTGTACCGACCGCGTTGCAAATGATATGATGAAAATTATATCAAGCAAGCCGAAGAGCAATAACGATAACACTCCCGGTCAGCTGAAAATCAACAGTATATTTATGATGGCTGATTCAGGTGCCAGGGGTTCAGCTGCACAGCTAAGGCAGCTTGCAGGGATGAGAGGGCTTATGACTAAGCCGTCGGGTGAAATTATTGAAAACCCGATTACTTCTAACTTTAAAGAAGGTTTAACCGAGCTTGAATACTTTATTTCAACTCACGGGGCAAGAAAAGGATTGGCGGATACTGCGCTGAAAACAGCTAACTCCGGATACTTAACCAGAAAATTAGTAGATGTAGCACAGGACTGTATTATTGTTGAGAACGATTGCGGGACTCAAAACGGTATAGTAGCTAAACCGATCATTGAAGCAGGTGAAGTTGTCGTTCAACTTTCCGAAGCAATACTCGGAAGAGTTGCGATTACTGATGTTTACCATCCGACAAGCGGTGAGTTAATCACTAAAGCTAACGAAATGATCACCGAAGCAGTAGTTGAAAGAATTGATGAAGCAGGGGTTGATAGAATTAAAGTCAGATCCGTACTTACCTGTGAAAGTAAAGGCGGAGTATGTGCTAAGTGTTACGGTCGAGATCTTGCTACCGGGGATATGGTAAATATCGGTGAAGCAGTGGGTGTAATTGCTGCTCAATCGATCGGAGAGCCGGGAACTCAATTAACTATGAGAACGTTCCACATCGGGGGAGCTGCGCAGAAAGGCGCGGTTCAATCATCGGCAATAGCTTCACACGAAGGGAATATTAAAGTACTGCACAAAAATATCGTAACAGATAGCCAAGGTAAAAAAATTATTATGAGCCGAAGCTGTGAGGTATTAATATTTGATGATAAGGGAAGTGAGAAGGCAAGCTTTAAAGTTCCGTACGGTGCCAAATTATTAGTCGATGATGGCACAAGAGTTAAGCCGGGTCAGAAAATGGCTGAGTGGGATCCGTATACCATTCCGATTATTACTGAGAAATCAGGTAGAGCGACTTTTGCAGATTTAATGTCAGGTGTTTCATTAAAAGAAGTATTGGATGAAACTACTGGAGTAAGTAACAGGGTTGTAATTGATTGGAAACAACAAGCCAGAGGCTCTGAACTAAGACCAAGAATTTTACTTCAGGATGAAGAAGGAAATGTTATTACCTTAGCTAACGGATTGGAAGCCAGATATTTCCTACCTGTAGATGCGATCTTAAGTGTAAGTGATAATCAATATGTTAATGCGGGTGACGTTATTGCTCGTATACCGAAAGAATCTTCGAAAACTAAGGATATTACCGGTGGTCTTCCGAAAGTTGTGGAAAGGTTCGAAGCAAGAAAACCGAAAGATCACTCATTAATTAGTGAAAGTGACGGTTATATTGAGTTTGGTAAAGACTATAAATCTAAGCGTAGAATTATAGTAAGATCAAAAGATACTGCACTTGAGCCTGTAGAGTATTTCATTCCGAGAGGCAGGCATATCACGGTTAATGAAGGAGATTTTGTTTCTAAAGGTGATATGTTAATGGAAGGAAACCCATCTCCTCATGATATTTTAAGAATTATGGGTGTTGAGGCTCTTTCTACTTACGTGGTGAATGAAGTACAGCAAGTATATAGGTTACAAGGTGTAAAAATTGATGATAAGCACATTGAAGTTATTTTAAGACAAATGTTGCAAAAAGTTGAAATTACTGATCCGGGTGAAACTACATTCTTAACCGGGGAACAGGTTGATCGTGAAGAATTTGAAATTGTAAATAACAAAGCTTTAGAGCAAGGTTATATGCCTGCAGTTGCTATCCCGATTTTACAAGGGGTAACCAAAGCTTCGTTACAGACTCGTTCATTCTTCTCAGCTGCTTCGTTCCAAGAAACCACCAGAGTTTTAACTGATGCGGCAGTTGCAGGTAAAATTGATAAGCTACAAGGCTTGAAAGAAAACATTATTGTAGGTAGGTTGATTCCTGCGGGAACCGGTTTTTATACTAATGTAATCAAAAAAGCTGCTTACAAACGTGATAAAGATTTTGCCATAGCAAACCAGGCTGCGTATAGCGCAGGTTCTGAAAATGAAGAAAATTCTTCAGATCAGGAAAATTTAAAGAACGCTGCTAACTAGTAACTGAATAAAATAAATAATGATGGCCTGACCATTAATTGGTTAGGCTATTTTTATTTCTTAGTAGTTTTAGTTATTTATGAGCATGTATAGTACATTAAGCTAAATAACATACATATATATAGCGAGACTGAAAGATTAAAATTAAACAAAGTTTGCATATAAATGATGGCTATACACGGGCTTTTTACTGCTTCAATTTTTTATATGTTATTTTAACCACAGTCCGGTATATGGGGATATATTAAAAGCAATTAAATTGTGGTACAATAAAAAAATAAGGCACTATAGCCTTTAAGGCTTATATCAGTTTGTTAGTACCATAATACAGCTTATTTTACTATAGTATTAATATTATCTACTATTTTACCTTTGTATCAAAAAACTAATGTGTTATTCTTGCCCATATTAAGGGATAACAAATTAGGGAGGTTTTATGAAGGAAAAAATTAGGCAGCAGTTAGTTCAAATGTTATGGGATGGTTATAAAGAGAGCATACCATTTTATAACCGGATTTTTAATGAAAATAATATACATTTAGATCATTTTGCAATAATTGATTTACCTTCCGAAAACTCAGGGATGAATCATTTAAAAGCCATTTTTTCAAGTTTAGGCTTTGTTTATAAAGGTGAAGGATATCTGCCTGAGAAGCATAACCCTTTTGCATGGATGCGAGAAGATAATTACGATGAAAAATTAGCACATCATACCACAGCTCAACCTGTTATTGCTGATTTCAAGCTTGATGCACTTTCTCCTCAGGTAAGGCATATAGTAGAAAAATATGCAGCACTTATAAAGCCTCTGGAGATGGAAAAGTTTGAATACTATAAGGAGCAGATTGATAAAAATAATGAAGCTTTAATTCCGGAAATTACCGGTTTTCTATATAATCACTTAATTGATAAAGAAAGACCTAAGCTGACTTCTAAAGAGTATGAAACAGTATTTAAAGAAAACGAGTTGATTGCATGGGTGCTTGCTTTCGGAAGAGTAGTTAACCATTTTGGGGTATCAATCCATTTAGATAATAAAGCGAGTAACCTTACTGAATTTAATGATAATGTTTTAAAAAGTAATATAATAACCCTAAATGCTACTTCTAATTATATAAAAGGTGGTGAATATTGCGGAATTGCGCAGTCTTCAACTAATGGTTTGCCTATAAAAATCCGACTTAAAGATAAAGAAATAACCACACATAATAGTTTTTTAGAATTTGTGTGGAGATACTCAAATTTAGACAAGCCAACTTTAGCAAAAGACTACTATTGTAATTTCATTCCACAAAATGCGAATCATGTGATTGAATCACTTTATATAAAAAAGACTGTATAATCCATGTAGTACCTAAATTTAAGGTAAAACTAAAAAAAATGTATTTAACTGAATAATGCTTATTTGCCGCAGGTATTGCTATTTTTATTGTATAAAATTCTTTCAGCAAACTTAGTATCTGTATTATCAGGTTTAAACTTTTTATGGCGAGAAGAGTTTCCGGCATAATCCTCCTTGATCTGTAATATAAAAGATTTTTTTGTAGAGCTTAAAGAAATTAAGGCTTCTGCAGCAACTTCTTCTTTATTAAACTTTCTTTTTTTATCTAAGGGTTCACCTGTAGTTTCAATGTCAACTTCCTCATCATTATCTTCAGGCTGTTTATAAACGGTACAAAGTGCAGGTAATTCGCTTGTGGAAACTGCGTCATTGCTTGGTAAAGACAGAGGGAAAAAATGTTCTATGCATTCCTGTAACTTTACTCTCTCTACTTTCATATTAACTAATGCTGAAGTTAGTTCGGTAATATATATTCTATTCTCTGATTGTTCTAGCAATAACTTCTCTATAATCATGATATTAATAGTTGATTGCATAATAAGCTCTCTTAGCTCCTTAACTAAAGTTGTTTTAAGTTCATTTTGTTCATTTAAAAGTATGTTTTTTTCTTTTTCAAGTTCGGAAGCTTGTGTAAAACTTTTATGATTTATAATTTCGTCTTCAGTTAGCAAAACGTATAAAGTATTGATATTTTGGCGATTATGATTTTTTATAAAGTTTCTATTAATAAGTTTATCAAGTCCGGTAAACTTCTCAATATCTGAACTTGATATTAGGAGAGCACATTCCTTAATATTTAATTTAGTATTTTCTAATTTAATAAAATTTTTATTGAAATAATTCTTAATTATAGTGAAGATTTTTAGTGCAATATCATTATCATAAACAGATAGATTTATCACATCACATTCAGGGTTACCAATTAAAGCGAAAATAAATTTTTCTTTTAATAATTTAATTATTACTTCTTCATTAACGCTAATGCTTTGGCTACGAGTTTTACGTTTCATCTAACGGCTCTTATTTTTAAATTATTGTTATAATAAGGTATAAAGTTACTAAAGGCTTATATAAACTTTAGCTGGATCAATTCCATAAATATATAATCAGTGTTAATATAAAATTAATATTTTGATAATACTATTATTACAAATTAATTAAAATGTAAATAATCAGTAAGCATTCGCAGTTAAATTTTAATAAATTATTTGCCGGTTTTTTGGTGGTATACTTAAAATATTTTTATAAAATTACATTTTAAAATAATAAAAATTATCTGAAATAATTAAAAAAATTAACGTTTTATTAATAACTTATATGGGAAGATGAAGGTATGGGAAGAATATGGGGGATCAACCTATGCAGAAAGAACGATTAAAATTAGTGGAATATGGGCTTAAAGAAGCATTAATTATTAAGCTTAAAGATGAGCAAATAAAAGATATTATAGCTTTTTCGATGGATAATATAAAAGCTTCTAACTTAGTACAGATGTTAATTCAACTAGCTTCAATGGAAGTAAACGGGAAATACGGTGCAGCATTCTTAGCAAGTGAAGGGGTTGCAAGTACCATGCAGCTTAAAAATTTAAGTGCGGAACAAATTGATGAAGTAGTTTGGGACTATAAAACACATCAAGATAAAGCTCTTGCCATAAAGGCGGTTAAAGAAAGGATTATAGAAGGCCAGCAGGATAAGTTCAGCTCTTACGGGTATGATAAAATTAACATCAAAGCTGCAATGGATGACGATGAATTAGGCTTATAAATATTTAAGTTAAGCTAACAAAGTTTTAACCTGGATTCAGGAATTAAAATAGCAATCGTAGTACCGATTTTATCCTCACTATCAACTTCAATTATTCCCCCATGCAGTTCAATAAAAAGCTTAGCCAAAGGCATACCCATGCCCAACCCGTTATTTAAACTTTTGGTTTTTTTAGTATCATCAGGGAATAAAAATAGAGTATCCAGAATATCTTGATTCATACCTATACCCGAATCAGCAATACAGATTTTAAGAAACTTATCTTGAATACTTGATTGTTTTATAGTGACTTGCCCGCCTTTTAAAGAAAATTTTACAGCATTATCAATAATATTTCTAAAAACCTGAACCAACTTATTTTGATCTCCCATAATTTGACAGTCAATAGGTTCCAAATCAGTTAAAATACGAATTTTATTAGAAGAAATCTTAGTTTTAAGACCATCTATAGCTTTATCAATTATAACAGAAAGATTTGTCCCGGTTTCAATCAGTTCAACCATACCCGATTCACCTTTAGATAAATCGATTAAATCTTTTATTAAGCTTTGAAGCTGATTTCCACATGTATATATATCATGCACCCGCTCTTGTTGTTTTGGGGAAAGTTCACCGAAATATCCGGCTTCCAGCATTTCCGAAAACCCTGCAATACCATTTAAAGGATTACGAAATTCATAAGCTAATTTTTGCATAAAAAGTGATTTTGCCTTACTTGCTAAAAGAATTTTTTGGTTACTTAATTTTAGGTTTAAGTAACTTTTTATTAAATATATATTAAGTAAAACAAAAACTGCGCTTAAAATTAGTAGTATTATAATAAAATTCATTTTCATAATATAAATATATAAAATTCTTTCCTAGAAATAGCATATTTAACATGCTATAGCAGTAATAACTTTAATTAAATAATATAAATTGCTAATGATTGCTAGTGTAAAAACTGTTTGTTTTTTAGGAATAGAATGTAAGGAAGTAGATGTCCAGGTACATATAGCACCCGGACTACCATGTTTTAATATTGTCGGGCTTGCTGATAAATCGGTTGCGGAGTCGAAAGAAAGAGTAAGAGCAGCATTTCATAGTATGGCGATTGCTTTCCCGGCAAAAAGAATTACGGTGAATCTTTCCCCTGCCGATCTTTTAAAAGAAGGTAATCATTTTGATTTGGCTATTGCCGTCGGATTATTAGTTTCACTTGAAATAGTTTCACAAGAGGAAGTAGAAAAATATATTATTATGGGTGAACTCTCGCTTGACGGTAAAATAAAGAATGTGAACGGCGTACTTCCGGCTGCAATATTTGCTAATTCACAGGAATTAGGGGTGATCTGCCCGGAGTTAAATGGAAAAGAAGCAGCATGGTCGGGTAATAATTCAATAGTTGCGGCAAGTTCGCTTATAGCTTTAATTCACCACTTAAACGGAAAGCACTTTATTACATATCCGCAAGTTGATAAGATTGAAGATGTATGTGAGTATCCTAATCTTAAGGATATAAGAGGCCAAAGAATTGCTAAGCGAGCTTTAGAGATTGCTGCTGCAGGAGGGCATAATATGTTGATGATTGGTCCTCCCGGTTCCGGTAAATCGATGCTTGCAAAGCGCTTACCCGGAATTGTGCCACCGCTTACGTCTGAAGAAGTGCTGGAGGTAAGTGTGGTTGCAAGTATTTCAGGGATTATTGCCGATTCTGAAGGAATTATTACTAAAAGGCCTTATCGAGATCCTCATTCATCCTCTTCAATGGCTGCAATTGTAGGGGGCGGAAGAAATGCTAAACCCGGAGAAGTGACCCTTGCTCATAACGGAGTATTGTTTTTAGATGAACTGCCTGAATTTCCCCGTAATGTTTTAGAATCCTTAAGGCAGCCAATAGAAACTGGTAGCATAACTATTGCAAGGGTAAATTCTCATATTACCTACCCCTCGCGTTTTCAGCTAATTGCTGCGATGAACCCTTGCAGGTGCGGGTATTTCGGTGATATTAACTCATCTTGTTCCAAGGCTCCCAGGTGTGCTGAGGATTATCAATCAAAAATTTCAGGCCCTCTTATTGATAGGTTTGATTTAAAAGTTGATGTGCCGGCTGTAAATATTTTAGAGATTGAAGAAGAAGAGAGTGAATCTTCCGAAAAGGTGGCTGCCCGCGTAACTAGTGCTCGTGAAATACAAAAAAACAGATATAGGGGAGTAAAGATTCAGCTTAACGCACATGCCGATGGTGAAGTGCTGACTAAAGCTACTAACCTTAATAAGGAGATAATTGACTTTTTAAAGAAAGCAGTTGAAAAATTTAATCTTTCAATGCGAGGTTATAATCGAGTACTAAGGGTTGCCAGGACTATTGCAGATCTTGACAATCAGGAAAATATAAGCAAAAACCATATAGCTGAAGCCTTAAGCTTTAGAATAAGTAAATTCCAAAAATGATATGCAAAAAATTTCCTCACCCAAGAAGCTGATAAACATTATTGAAGAAGTGACTAAGCCGATATGTAAACAATATGGGTTTATAAACTTTAAAATAACGGCCAATTGGCAGCAAATTGTGGGAGTAAGAATTGCTCAAATTTGTTCTCCGTTAGGAGTAAAATTTCAAGGTGAACAAAACACCAACGGTATTTTGACTATAGGAGTTGAAAACCCTGGGTTCGGGTTAGAAATTCAGGCGAATTCTAATATAATTGTTGAAAAAATTGCAACCTATTTCGGCTATAGAGCAGTAGATAAAATTAAACTACAGATAATACCTAAACGAAAAAAGAAGGATGCAAGCTTAGATACACCACAGCCGAAAAAAACGGGTATTATAAATAGTACCATGACTAATGCGTTAGCAGAGATTGAAGATCCTGAAATTAAAGAAATATTTCAAAGCATTGCCGAGCAAATTTCTTAGTAAAAGAATTAAATAATCTACCATTTTTTAAAAAGATAAGATATCGGGCTTTGCATTTATAAAATTAAAATTTATAATGGTTATACAGCCTTAAATAATGAAAAGGTAGATATGTCCCTTAATATAGCAAATTCTATAACAAGTTTTTATTATAACCATGGCAGCTTTGAAAATGAGCAGCAAAAATTAGCTTATTCTTTAGCAAAGACTATTATCATGAATGACAAGGAAAATATTGCAAAAGTATTAGAAAAAAGCGCGAATATAAACGGACTTATTTTTGAAGATGAAAATAATAATTATTATACTCCCTTACAATATGCTGTTGAACTTCAAAATAAAGAACTAGTTGAAATGCTTATAAACAAAGGCGCTGATGTTAATATCAAATTTTATGATAATTCGACTCTTTTACATAAGCTGGTAACTTCTCCTCATGAAATCGATATTGAAATAGCTAAGGTGTTAATTAATCATGGCTTTAATGTTAATGCATTAGATAATCAAGGAGCTAGCCCGTTTTATAAAATGCTCGCGTCCTCAACTTTGTTGGAAGGGTGGGATAAAAATAAGATAGGCTTGCTTAATCAGATTTTGGATCAGGAAATATCAAATTTTAATGTTCCCGATGATTACATAGGCTCTATTGTACATAGCGCTATTACCAGTTCATTATATCAACCGAGTGATAAAGAAAAAGATATCTATATTGCTGAGGCAGTTAAAAAAATGCTTGATAAAGGTGTTCATATTGATGAAAAATATGAAACGGGTAGTGAGCTGGAGTATGCATTAAGGTTAGAACAATTCAGTGTCGCGAAATTATTAATTTGTAACGGAGCAAGCAAAGATTTAGTAAGTGAAGACTATCAGCATCAAATTGCAAGATTAGGTGAATTTAATTGCGATGAGCAATTTACGATACAACAACCGATACAACACGAAGAGCTATAAACTAAAAGGAAAAGAAGATTAATAATTCGGCTTTTTTTATTTAAAATATTTTTAAAAAAGCGGCTTATACTAAATAGTATAGGCCGCTTAAATAATAAAATTAGTTAGAACCGGAAGATTTTATTTTAAATTCTTTATTGAGCTTAATTACGGCAATAAACCATATGCACATAACTACTACAAAAATAATAGAAAGTATGGGAGCAAGGCTAACAAGTGTAGAGCCGGTTATGAAAGAGAGCATGCTCCACTGAATGATTGCACCTCCCGATTTCCCCAGTCTTCCACCGATAACGTCAGCAGCTGCTTTCCCTTTAGCTTTAAGTTCCTCGTCAAGCGGTATATAAGCCATTTCTTTGGTCGGGTCAAAGAAAGAATACTTTATAGCTTTACTTAAAACGTTTTGTGTAGCGCCGAATATAACTGCGAAGAATAGTATAGTTGCACTTGTCACATCCAATGTATTTGCAAACCATCCTTTATAACTTACAAATATGAAAAACGGTACTCCTGTAATTAAAATAATGATAGGAGTTATTATAGCAGCCGTTCTCCAGCTAAAAATACGAAGCACAAAAGAGCTCGCCAGCATTGCAGTAAATGTAGCAAGTGCAGTGTACATTTGTACTTTCCCGCCGAAATTACTAATATCTTTCGGATCTGGATAAACTATTTGAATAAGCTTTTTCCATACTCCTTCCACCAGATTAATTGAAATACCATAGCATATAACAAGAAGAGCAATTAATCCTATATATTTAGAAGAGAAAACATATTTTAAACTTTCAACTAAACCCGGCTTTTTCTTTTTGGATTTAGTTTGGGTTCCGTTTATTGTATCATTACCGACAAGGTAATTACCTAAAACAAATAATGCAATGCTAAGTAATATTCCTGATAATAATATAGAAGAAGTTATATAATGTAATGAAGTTTGCCAAGTTGTACCAGTTTTAGTAAACAGCATCATAAATGACCCTGCTGAAAACAAGCCTATTTGTCCGACAAACCCGAATAGTGAATAAAACTTTTTCGCGTCGTTTATGGAATAAATTTGGTTTGCAAGTTGCCAGAACATTAATGATAGCATCATACTGCCCCATAACTCGGACATTATATAAAATAGAGAGTATGACCAATTTTCAACCATAACGAAAAAATATTTCAGTGCCGGAAGCTTAGCTATCATATTGCTTAAATCAAAATGAATTAAATGTGTATTCGGGTAGAGAAATAGATCAAATACTATGAAGAAGCTCATGAAAAACCAGTTTACCACGTGGTAGGTAGTGACTCTATTTAAGTAATCGATTATTTTTGTGTAAGCTACCATAAATATTATTGCAAAGGGTAGTACGCCGAATAACTTTAAGGTACTTATTAATTCAGCACCAACGTTAGAAATAATGATTGCGTCTTTAGCATTTCTTACAATGCTATATATATAAAGGGTTAGCACCATCATAAAAGAGGTGAGTAAAAATTTAGGTAACTCGTGTGCTTGTATCGGGATAAATTTCTTATAATTCATATAATTTTGATTAGTTTATGTTGTTAATGCTTAAATAATATAATCTAATATGGTTAATAATTTATTAAGAACATGGAACTATTTTTGATTATTAGATAAGATTTATAAAAAAAGAAGGTGGGATGGTTATAAAAAAGATTGAAAATATTAGTTTAAGGAAATGTGAGAGTTATAATATCTACTTATTTAGTACCCAATTTAAACAAATATTTAGTAAAAAGTGGTTTTTCTTGTTATTCAATTGAAGGGTAAGGGTGCTTTAAGAATCTTTATAAAAAACCCGTAGTATATTATTTAATGTTTTTAGAAATAATTAATACTTCGGGTTTTACAATTTAGTCTTCAATATTAAGCGAATATTTTAGTATGAAAAAAATATCCCTGCATAAGAACTATTTATTTTCTTTCTCTTTATTAGTATATGAAGAAGAATGAGCCATTTGCTCTTTACGTGCATTCCCACCTTCTTTACCGATGTTTTTATAAAATTCACTGCCGTAAGTTTCTTTGGTAGTGTCTCCGCCTTTTTTGCCCATTGCAGCGTAATTAGCGCTCATTCTTTGCTTATCTTCGTTGGTTAGATTTTGTGAATTTGACTTTTTATTTTGATTAACTGCCATAGTTTCCTCCTTAAGTTTTATTTATGAAAGTTTAATAACCTGACATACTAACTAATAAACCATAATGCTTGTTTGGATGCTGCATTAAAAAAACAAAAATTTTACCTTAGCTTTTTACCTTATTTTTGCTAATATATAAAAAAATCATATGGTTTATTGATCTTATATGAGTTTAGAAATAAATAATTTAGATAAGTTTCTTGGTAAAAAGGTTCGTAATTTTAGAGTAAAAATGCGTTGGCCTTTAAAAAAATTAGCTAGTGAACTTAATATTTCTATTCAACAAGTTCAGCGATATGAGCAGGGAATAAATAAAATATCCGCAAGCTTGCTATATGAAATTGCTAAAATATTCAATGCTCAAATTACATGTTTTTTTGAAGGCTTTGAAGCGGAGAATTCCGTGGTAGAAGAAAAGAAGACGCATTTTAACGTATTATTAGTTGAAGATAACTTACAGGATGAATTTTTAATTCGCAAAGCATTAGAGGATTTTCCCGAGCAGATAACTATATATACCATACATAGCGGTCAACAGGCTTTAGAATATTTTAGAGATTCAAATGAAGAAGGTAAAAGCCAATTTCCGAAACCTGATTTAATATTACTTGATATATATTTGCCCGGGATGAAAGGTTTTGATATTTTAAAAGATATTAAAAAGCGACCGATATATCGCGACATACCGGTAATTATGCTAACCAGTAATGTAAGCAGCGAAGATGTGCTCTCTTCTTATCATTTGCAGGCGAGTGGTTTTATAAGAAAATCTTTTTCTTTCGAGGAATTTAAAGATCAGTTCCATAAAGCTTTCACTTATTGGACTAAAACCGTAACCTTACCTAGCTAATCAGCTGCCGGAAGAGTTAGGGTAACGGTAGTACCGTGTTTTTTTGTTGAATTAATATCAATGGTTCCGCCGAAAGAAGTAACAATTTTTTTACAAATCATTAAGCCTAAGCCTGAACCATCCTTATTGGAAGAGCAAAAGGGTTCAAATATATTTTTCTTAATATAACGTGAACTACAGGTGCCTTCATTGTGAATAGTTATCCTATAGAAATTATTATTTAATTTCTCACTATATATTGTGATTAAAGGGTTTTTCGTAGAAGAGTGTTTTACTGCATTAGTAAGCAAGTTTTGAAATAATTGCAGCATGCAGGTTCTATTGGCCTTTAGATATATGGTGTCATCAAATAAGAGATTTAAGTTTAGTTGATTGGACATAAGGCAGCTGCTGCTTATCTCATTTATAGTTTGTAATAAGGATACCGGTTCTAAGCTAATTGCTAATTCTCCTTTCCTACAATAAAGGATAATACCTTCTGAAAGAGTATTAATTTGAGATAAACTTTTATTTATTATTGAAAAGGTATGTTCTATTTGAGTATTTTTTATATTGGCTTCTTTAAATTGTTCTCCTAAAATTCCGATAAAATTACTAATTTGTCGTATCGGTTGAATTAAGTCGTGAGAAAAAATTAACGCAAAATTCTCAAGTAATTGGTTGCTCTGTTCAAGTTTTTTAGCACGTAAAGTAAGTTGTTGCCTTTTGGTAATATCCTCACAAAAAACTACAACTCCGAGAGGGCGCTGTTCATGGTCGCGCCAAGGGAAAGATTCCCACCTGACTGCACGTGTGCGGTTTTTAATTTTATATTCTAAAACATCTCTAAATTCACTGACGCCTTTTAAGTTATTATTTAATATTTTTTTTATTAGCTTCGGACAGGGAGAAAGTAAATCAATTATATTTTTTCCTTCCAGCTGGGTAGAATTAGATTTAGCAGCTAAGTTCTCCTTAAACCATAAAGTCCATTTAGAGCTATAAGTAACTATTCTTAAATCAAGATCTAAAAAAGCTACCGCAATCGGAGCATTCTTAATAAAATTCGTAATATATTCTTTAACAACTTCTTTATAAGAAAGCCCTGGATCTTGCATTAACCTTAAATTAGTTATATGGGTGATTAAAGGTTGCATCATTTCAAGAAGCCCGTTATTACTACTGAAACATTCGGAATAAGAGGGTAAAATACAGTTGACTGGTGCTAAGGTTCTCTTAGTATTTTCTTTAGGTATTATCTGATGGGGGTTGGGTAATAATTTTTGTAATCTATTCATAAAGCCCTATACTTTTTAAGGATTAAAGGGTATTTAAGTAAATTTTTATTTTTTTTCACGTTCCTAAGGTTACTTATAATCTTTTAATATCATACTTAAAAAAAAATAATAGCGCTAACTTGTTAATTTATTAATTTTGATAACAGGATATATTATCATGGATCACTTTATAGATATACTGAATTTTCTTCAGGCAATATCATGGCCTATCGTTGCACTCTTTGTATTTAAGTACTTTGCGCATCCTTTAAAGAGTATTATGGTATCAGTAAATGATGCTGTTCATGAAAGAGGTTTGAAGGTTTCAAGCCCTAGAGGAGTCGACGTAGAAATACCTGGAAATCAAGAGGAAATAGGAAATATTAAAGAATTTGTAACAAAGGCTGTCCCCCAAAAATATATGAAGGCGAGGCAAATTGAAACTACCCCTCTTGAACCTTTACAGGAAACAGCGGCTAATTCACCGCAAAGCGCTGAAGAGGTAGTTAGAATGCATGAAATAAGTTTAGTTAATGATATATATTCTGCTATAAATACATTTTTAGAAGAGAATGAGGATAAGGAATCAGAAAAAGAACTTCTTAAAGGGTTGTTATGTGATGCATACATATCGCTATATTTTGAACGTACATATCAGATAATTTTACCAAGCCAGTTAGCTTTACTTAAAAAATTAGCTGGCGCGGAAGATAAGGCGGTTGATAATAAAGAAATAAGCTCGATTTTTAAACTCCATGAAGCTGGGCAGCCTAAAATTTCTTCTGAAAAGTTAATAGATTTTCTACAAAAATCCGGCTTAGTTGTAAAGGAGAAAACCCAAATTAAACTTACTGATGAAGGGAGAGAATTTTTAGAATATATTTCTGCCAGAGGTTATGCTGCTAAGAAGATAAAATAATATTTGCCTACCTTGTCGTGTCTGAATAGAATTACTGATAAATCGATGGGAATATATTGTAAACCATAATTTTAAAAAGGATAAAAAGTGTGTACTTTCCCATACAGTTGGGAAATAAAAAAGATTAATTTATTGCTTTTCTTATGTATTTTGGTTAAAGTTCTACTGATTTCATTAAAGAGGAATTAGTATGGTTTCTAATCAAAATACTCGGAGTGCAACCTTACTCGGTTTAATTGCAGTTATATTTTGGTCTACCCTTCCGATCGTTTCAATCTATACAAAAGGAATTCCTCCTTTTTTATGTCTTTCTATAGCTTATTTTTTTGCATTTATAGTGCATATGATTTATTGGAAATATAAATACGGCAGCATTACGCTTAAATTTAAGCAGCCGTTAAACTATGTGTTGACCTATGTAATCGGAATATTCAGTTCTAATGCTACATTCTTAATTGCCATGCAACATGGTGACCCTGTTCTTTCTTATCTGGTATCTAATCTGTGGCCTATTTTTGCCTTATTCTTTGCTGCATTTCTTTTCAAAGAAAAGCTTAGTAATTTGCATTATATCGGTGCAGTCATCGGGTTCATCGGAGTTATTTTTATTTCAGCTAAAGACGGCGGGATGAGTATGAAAGGAGAAGTATTATTCGGATTCATGATGGGTTTTTTGAATTCCGTTATTTGGTCATTTGTTTCTGTTATTAACAGAAAGTTCTCCGATATTCCTGCTGATTCGGTAGGGCTTCCCCTTGGAATTATATCAATATTAGCTTTTGTTACTCACATATTTGTTGAAGGGTCGACAGTCATATCTACTCAACATTTATTAGCTATTATGTATCTTGGTATCGCCCCTTGGGGAGCTGCTTATACTATTTGGGGGTATGCCGTAAGGTTCGGTGATGTAAAAGCTGTTATGCTATTCGGGTACTTAATGCCGCTTCTAGGGGTAGTATGGATGATTCTACTTGGAAAAGCAGAGTTTAGTATGAATGTATTAATTTCAATGATTTTAATTTTGGTAGGGGCTAGTTTAGGCTCAATTAAACTATTTTTAAAGAATTCTAAATAGTTTGTATTTTGCAATTGAGTTCATATATTAAATATGCGCTACCCACAATTTTTATAGTTGCCTGCTCGGCTTTTAACGAGTTTGAGGTGCTTTCACTCAAGCCGAACTCTAGAGTATGATTATCCATATCATATTCTAAACCTTGAGAGGTAGTCGCTGCAAGCGGTGCGGCAAGTAGTGCGAGATTCGATTTCGGGATGCCTGAAATTATCAAAGTTGAGTTAGCAAACAATTCTAAATATGACTGCTGTTCTTTAATTTTTATTCTGCATTGCTTTGAGTAATGTCTTTTCAGTAATCTATAATTCATTAAGCTATGATCAAGTCTCGTGCCGCCAAATGCATTTATAATTACAATTTCCGTTGCACCATTTTGTTTGCAAAAACTAATTCCTTTATCCAGATCAGTGCTGTTTTGATCATTAATTCTACGCAAAATTACATCAAGTTTTTTTAAATTAACTAAAGTTTCAGCAAAAATTGAGTCAAAATCTCCTACAACCGCGTAAGGTATTATATTAATGTTTAGCAGATGATTAGCAATACCATCGAGTGCAATAATTTTTGCTTCCCCTACAATATCCTTTATCTCTTCCTTTGAAATGGTTAAAGAATTAGCAATTATAATAAACTTCATCTTTATTCCTCCTCACTAATGCTCAAAATTCAATTTTATCCACTCGATAAGTGAAGGGGATATTGAATGCTTGTCACTGATTATCATCCCTAAATGCCCTGAATTCACAGCTTTTAATACGGATTTTCTAAATGCAATACCTAAAGGGAGAGTTGACAAAATAGGAGTAATTTTATCATTCAATGCCACGCCACAAAATGACTTTTGCTTTAATTTATCAGGAGTAATTATTTCTCCATTAATTCGCCATTCATTTAAATAGCTTTTATTTTGAATAACCAAATCCTGCATACATTCCAGAAATAGGGTGGTCGATATATCCAATCCGTCATTAGCCCAGTTCTCAAGCATAGCAAACTCATCAGGCTGGCATTCTCCTTTACCTAATTTAATATATTTATTATTAATCTCTCTATATTTTAAAAAGTAAAAAATAAGCTGAATTAAATGTTTTGAGATAGAAGGAGAGTTTTTATATAGGAAATTCAGTAATGCTGCATAATAGGGGCTCAAGGGGTAATCAAGGAAGCCCGGAGTATGAAAATTCCAAGGAGTTGAAAGAGTAATCAAACCATCCACTAAATCTGGGAATAATTGTGCAGCTGCAAGTGCAAATAACCCACCCATACAATAACCTGCAACAATCACTTTTCTTCCTTCTCTTTCTTTAACAAATTCAAGGAGCGGTTTTAAATGGTTGTTAAGGTAATCCTCGAAGTTAAAACACTTTTCTTCTTTAGGCTGATTCCACTCTATTAAATAAGGGTTAACTCCTGCGATCTTAAGCTTTTTAATAAGACTGCATGATTCGGAAAAATCTAAGATATAAGCTTTGTTAATATGAGAGGGTATGAATACAAGCGGTACTCCCTTACCTTTAAAATGAAATAATTGAGTTGAACCGATTTTTTTAACTAAATCTTTTGGTGAGCTATAAGTGCTTATATGAGAAGTGTTATATAGTTTAAGCCCTTTTTGTAGGTAATAATAATCGTTGTTTATCCGGTCTTTAAGTGTTTCCGGTATTGTTTTCCAATATTCTGATCCGTTCTTCAAGTTCATTAACCCGGTTGCTGAGCTTAACGATTGCATTAAGTATGTCGTGAGATAAATTAATTCCGGGACTTGAACTGTCTTTATTTTCATAGAAATTTAAAATATTTTTCTGCAATTTTAAAAAATTTTCCGTCATTGCGTCGAGAACTTGAGGATCTTGAGTAAATTTTTGGGTTTGTTCCGTCCATTGTTTTAAAAGTTCCTCGAAAGGGTTTTGATTAGTTGCCATTTTTTCAGTATGATAAGTATATAAAGTAATTTTATAGGTTGAACATTGCCAGAAAATAATAAAATTGTCATCAAAAAATATCCTAATCGTAGGCTTTATAACACTGCAATCAGTGCTTATATTACATTGGAGGAATTAAGTAATTTGATTAAAGAGGATTACAACATAATAGTTATAGACGCAAAAACCGGAGAAGATTTAACCAGGGTAACTTTAACCCAAATTATATTGGAACATGAATCTAAGGGGTATAGCCTACTTCCATTAGAGTTTTTAAAGCAAATAATAAAGCTTTATGATAACAACCTTTCATCAGTGTTTAATGCATATATAACTCATAGCATGGATTATTTTAAGAAAAATGAAAATAGTATGCAGGAATTCATGAGTTCTACAGGCGGGGGCAATTTCTTATTCACAAATAACTGGACAAAAATGTGGGAAGACTATAGTAAGAAAAATGCTGATTTTATGGAAGCAATGCTTAAAAATATGTCCGGGTTGAACCCTTCTTCCAACAATAAAAAAGATAAGTAATTTAAACGGGTAATGAAATTTATGCAGCATGATGATCAAAATAAATGGTACGGAACAACTATTATATGCGTAAGGAAAGACGGGCAAGTGGTGATAGCCGGTGATGGCCAGGTGAGCATGGGGCACTGTGTAATGAAGTCTACGGCTAATAAACTGAGAACACTTGCAGGTGGCACAATTATTGCAGGGTTTGCCGGCTCAACCGCAGATGCTTTTACTCTCTTTGAAAAATTGGAAGAAAAATTGGAAAAACATCCGCAGCAACTACTCAGGGCTTCTGTTGAATTGGCTAAAGATTGGCGTACTGACAAGTATTTAAGGAAATTAGAAGCAATGCTGATTGTTGCAAATAAAGATATAACTTTAATTGTTTCCGGAACAGGTGATGTATTAGAACCTGAGCATGGTATAGCTGCGATAGGATCAGGTGGAAATTATGCACGTTCTGCCGCAAGAGCCTTAATTGATATTAAAGAGGTTAGTGCGGAGGAAATAGTTAAAAAATCTATGAAAATTGCAGCTGATATTTGTGTTTATACCAACCATGAAATTAGAATTGAGAAAATTTAGCTTTTTTATATATAATAGATTTTAGTTTGTATATTAATAATAACTTAACATATTTTATGCTGCTTTTTATTAAAAAATAGTCATAATTTATGTATTAAATAAATGAATGTATTTGAGGTTGTTATGGGAATAAAAAAGGCATGGAAAGAGGTTAAAAAAGCTGTAAAAGAAGTAGCAAAAGAAGTTAGTAAAGAAGTAAAGGCCAATGTCGGCGATGATAAGATGGAAAGAGCAGAGCAGTGTCTTGAATACTTAAACCAAGAGAAAGGCATAAAAATTTGCAATCTTGAATCAGGTAGGGAAGTAATAACCAAAAGTGATATTGCGGGTATCGGAATTAGTAGAAATATTGCTTTTGAACATCGCAAGGATTTTTGTTTGGAGGAATTCCTGAAAAAAGGTTTTGTTTCTTGTGATTTGTTAGATAGTTATAAGGTTGTTATGCCTGTGTTTCAAGAAACTCCTGCATCAGATGGAACAAACTTTAAAGCTGCAGCTGAATCAAGCGCTGCAATATTACAAGTACATTATGACGGCGGTGAAATTGTAGCTATCCCGAATACTTCCGGAGATGATACTATTTCTATAGGTAAAGCGTCTAAGCTAAGCGGTAAGGAAATCAACGGGTGCAAATTTGTAGTTAGAGATTTTGCTGAAGAAAAAGCAATACTAGACTTTTCTAATTTTCCTGAAGCAACTTTTGAAGATTTGTTTATTACAAACATAAAGATGAATGAATTGGCTACAAAGGCTATACACTTGGCTGATGTTAACCCGGAATATTTGGTGTGCTTATATAATTACAGCGGTTCATTAGTTGAAGATAGCTTCATCTTTAATGGCCAAGAAAATATGCACGCTTAAATGTAAATTAGAGATATAATCTATATTAGGTGTTTGCTTTATAAGTAAGCACCTTTTTTAATAAATATATTCCTAAATTTATATGAATAATATCGTTAAAATGAAATTATGTTAATAAATTATTATTTATTAACTTGAACAACTTTTTTAAAAATGGTAAGTTTTTCACACTTTATCATATTAGTTATAAACAAATGGCACGCAGAAGCGATCACACAAGAGATGAATTAACCAAGCTAATATTGGATTCGGCTTTTAACCTGGTAAGTAAAAGCGGATATACCCAAGTAAGTACTAGAAAAATTGCTGCTGAGATAGGCTATACGGTGGGTACGTTATATAATGTTTTTACTAATCTGGATGATATATTTATTCATGTAAATGCAAGAATAATAGATATGCTTTTAAACCGTCTGAAAGCGGTGATTGATCAAGAGGCTGTTCCCGAGAAATCTATATATCTGCTTGCAGAAGAATACTTAAAATTCAGTAGAGAAGATTATAATTTATGGAATATATTATTTGAATACCGTTTTTCAAATAAGCAGATATTACCGAATTGGTATACTAATAAAATTGCAGAGTTATTTGATCTCTTAGAGGGAGTTATATCTGATATTGCAAGCAATAAGACATCGGATATTAAATCTACCACTGCAATTATATGGGCAGGAATTCATGGTATTTGTTCACTCGGCACTAAAGGCAAGCTCGCAAGAATAAAGCTAGATAATCCGGAAGTTCTGGTTAAACAATTTATTAATGGCGTAATTGCTAACTTAAATTAATAAGTTTTATGTCTTGGCAACTCTTTTGTTTCTTAAGGACTGGCAAAAACCCTAATAAATAATTATTTCAGTGAAATAAAAGTCTTAATATACTTTGAATTATATAAATAAAAATCCGGGTAGTTGCCCATCTCTACGCTGATAAAGCGGGTTTTCTTAGAAACTGCATTAATAGCAATGTTAATTAACTGTTCTTTATTGGGCTTAATGGCTTTCATCTGCTTAACTTTAAAATCACCAAGTTTATTCATTTTTTTATCAAATGTGGTAATCTTTATATAGCTTAAACGTTGGGTAGTTGAACCGGTGTTTTTTACCCTTAAATTTATATCAACGGCTTGGGTTTTTAAGGTTGACGTAGTAGAAGTTTGCTGGACAATTTGACAGTTTACTTCATCAAAAATCAAGTTGCTGTAATTATAAACACCGACTTTTTTATACATTTTTTCGAGGCTCGGTAATTTTTTAATTACGGCATCTCTATAAACTAATAAAGAAACTCCAGTTAATAATAAAGCAGCAATAAGAGTTATTAGTAACAAACTATAAAAGAAGAAGGTTTTTTTACGTTGAGGCGGGGTAATTTCAGGAGTGGTAACTTTTTTAGGACGTAGGGCATTTAAATCAAATTGCACTTCACTTCCCGTGCTCGCTTTAGGAGATAAAGCAGTTTGCTTTAGCTCCTTTACTTCAGAAAGATTTTTATCCGGTAAAGGGGGCGGGGGAGGGACTATTTCCTTCTTTATTATTTCCTGATCTAAATGAAACGGCTTTCGGGGAAGTGTGGCTACCCACTCATGCCCGCATTTGGAGCAGCGTACAAACCGGCCATGTTCACCGATAGCACTTTCAGGCACATTAAAACTAGTACTACAATTATCGCAAGTTACAATCATGTTAAGAGGAATAAAATCATTTGTTATTGTTTATACCTCTATTTTAGGTATATTTTCAATTATATTTAATTTGCTTCGAGTAAAAATATGGTAAATATAATCGATTTTATTGAGTCAGCTTGGGAAAAGCGTAACTCAACCTCAGATGCAACAAAAATTTTGGAAATAAAAGTAAAAATTTTTCAAGTATTACAACAGCTGGATAAAGGAGAAATTCGAGTAGCCGAAAAAAAAGAGGGAGTGTGGCAAGTAAATGAATGGGTAAAAAAAGCTATTCTTTTATCATTTAAATATAATCATAATAGGATTATTTCCGATGAATCGGATTTTAAATATTATGATAAGGTGCCTTTAAAATTTGCTGATTATACTGAAGATGATTTTAAAAATTCCGGCTTTAGAGTAGTGCCGGGCTGTATAGTACGCCATGGTGCCTATATTGCTGAAAATGTAATATTAATGCCCTCATTCGTAAATTTCGGTGCTTATATTGATAAGAGCACATTAATTGATACTTGGGCGACTGTCGGAAGTTGTGCTCAGATCGGGAAAAATTGTCACATTTCGGGCGGAGCAGGTATAGGGGGAGTTTTAGAACCGTTGCAGGCAAACCCGGTGATAATTGAGGATAATGTATTTATCGGGGCAAGAAGCGAAATTGCCGAAGGTGTAATTGTAGAACAGGGAGCTGTTATTTCTATGGGTGTATATATCGGTTCATCAACCAGGATTTATGATCGTGAGAAGAATGAAGTTATTTACGGTAGAATTCCCGCTTATTCGGTAGTGGTACCCGGGACGCTACCGAGTAGTGACGGCAAGACTAATACTTATGCAGCTATAATAGTTAAAAAAGTTGATGAAAAAACCCGCTCGAAAACTTCTTTAAATGAATTATTGAGGCCATAAATGCAGCTGATCCCTTTACTTCAAAAGCTGATTGCATGCAAAAGTATAACCCCTACGGATGATGGTGCAATTGATTTAATTTATCAGGTTCTTAAAGAGCATGGCTTTAACTGTGAAATCATGACTTTTAGTGGGAATGGTTCATATGAAGTTAAAAATTTATACGCGCGCTTTGGCTCTTCTTCTCCTCATATTTGTTTCGCCGGGCATACCGATGTGGTGCCGACCGGGGATATAAGTAATTGGAAATTTGATCCCTTCACAGGAATTATTAATGAGGGGATAATTTACGGGCGGGGTGTGGTGGATATGAAAGGCGCAGTTTCTGCTATGATTTTTGCTGCTTGTAAGTTTGTCAAAGCCAGTCAATTTAGCGGTAGCATTAGTTTTTTAATTACCGGAGATGAAGAAGCAGAGGGAATAAACGGCACTAAACAAGTTTTAAATCAGCTTTCTAAGATGGGGGAAAAGCTTGATGCCTGTATAGTAGGTGAGCCGACCTCAACAATTAATTTTGGCGATACAATTAAAGTCGGCAGAAGAGGAAGCATTACTTTTTATTTAAAAATAAAAGGTACGCAAGGCCATGTTGCTTATCCGCATAATGCTGATAACCCGATTAATTATATAATCAAAATATTGAATGCAGCAAAAATATATAACTTAGATCAGGGGAATGAATTTTTTGATCCGTCAAACCTTGAAATCACCTCGGTAGACGTCGGTAACTCGGCAGATAATGTAATTCCTGCGCTTGCCTCCGCTACTTTTAATATCAGGTTTAATAATAACCATACTTCAGAAGGATTAATTAATTTTATTAAATCCATTTGTGATGATATAGCTCTTGAAAAATATGAGTTAAAATATCGCATAAGCGGGGAATCATTCCTTACCGAATCATCTGAACTTATCAATATTTTGCAGGACAGTATTACTAAAATCACCGGTAAGCAAGCTGCGCTCAGCACTTCAGGCGGCACCTCCGATGCAAGGTTTATTAAAGATTATTGTCCCGTGATTGAATTCGGTCTTTTAAACAGTACTGCTCATAAGGCAGATGAATGTTCGTCAGTAGAGCACATAGAAAAGCTCGAAGGAATCTACCGGCAGTTCCTTGTTAAGTTTTTTAAGATATAGCTGAGTTTACAAACTCAGGATCAAGATACTTAACCCTAACTTTGATTCAATTTATAACCTACCTTTATAAATTTCTATAATATCCGAAAGAAGTTTTAAAGCTTCGGGCCTCGGTCTTTGGAAAGTATTTCTACCGATGATTGAACCGTTTCCGCCGCCGTCTCGAATCGCTCTTACTTCATTATATACATCTTCGGTAGATTTTGTTGCTCCGCCTGAAAACACCATTAGCCTTCTGCCGTTAAAGGTAGTTTTCACAATATGTGCTATCCTATCTTTTAATTCTTTTATTGAGACGGGGTTTTTCTCGAATGCTTTTTTAGCATTATCTAATTCAATAGCATCAATAGAAGGCTTAACTTTAATGATATGTGCACCGAGTAGTGCTGCAATATGTGCCGCATAAGCTATCACGTCATGAGCCGTTTCTCCATCCTTAGAAACCATGCCTCCTCTTGCATAAGACCAGATTACCGTAACTAATCCATAAGATTTAGCTTCAGCAGACATTTCCTTAATTTCTTCCATCATATGAAGGGAATGATCCGATCCGGGATAGATAGTAAACCCTACAGCTGCACAACCGAGCCTAAGCGCATCTTTAACGCTTGCAGTAATACTTTGATCGGGAGCTAGGTTTTTGTTTAGTAATAAATTAGAGCTGTTAACTTTTAATATAAGGGGAATTGCTCCCGCAAAAGTATCGGCTCCTGCTTCAAGCATGCCGAGAGGGGCGGCATATGCACTTAAGCCTGCATCAATTGCAAGCTTATAATGATAATGCGGGTCATAAGCTTCCGGATTCGGCGCAAAGCTTGCTATAGGTCCGTGTTCAAAACCCTGATCAACCGGAAGTATTACCATTCTTCCCGTGCCGCCCAGCTTCCCGGCCATTAATATTCTTGCTATATTTGTTTTAGTTCCGGGGTTATCACTTTCATAATATGATAAGATTTTTCTAACTTTTTGAGTGGGGTTCATAATAAAATATTACTTAAAAATTATTTATATTAAGCTTTTTTAGAAGATTGAAAATCTAAATGCAATGGTTTTATTAAAACTCTATATTTCAGCTTATAAGTTATTCTATTTTTTTAGCTTTATTTAAAGAAAGCAATATGGAAACTAAAATAGATAGGATTATCACTCCCAAGGATAAAGGAGTTGGGATATGAACTCCTTGCACTAGTAAAATCATCTTTGTTCCTATATAAGCTAAAATAACACTTAACCCGTATTTTAAATAAACAAATTTATGCACTACTTTAGCAAGCAAAAAGTAAAGTGATCTAAGTCCGAGAATTGCAAATATGTTTGAAGTGAACACAATAAAAGCATCTTGAGTGATTGCAAGGATGGCAGGGATCGAATCCATGGCAAATATGAGGTCACTTTGTTCAACTAAAATTAATAGTACGAATAGGGGGGTGAATACTCGTTTACCTTTTTCTATAACAACAAATTTATCACCATGGTGCTTATTGGTGACCCTAAGATAACGTTTTAAGAAAATAATTAACTTATTATCTTCAATTTCAACTTCTTCACTTTCTGAAAAAGCAATTTTATAAGCACTAAATATTAAGAATGCACCGAATAAGTAAAATATCCACTGGAAGTGCTGCACTAAATAAATCCCACCCGTAATCATGAGGAATCTCATTATAATTGCGCCTACTATTCCCCAGAAAAGCACCCTATGCTGATATTTAATATCTACTTTAAAATAATTAAATAATAATACGAATACGAACACATTGTCGACACTTAAAGAAAGCTCCACTAAATAACCCGTGATGAACTCCATTGCTTTTTGGCTGCCGGCATAAGCATAAATCAATCCTCCGAATAAGAAAGCAAGAATAATCCAGAAAATTGTTAAAAAGAATACCTCTTTAAATTTCGGTTCTTTAGGCTTTTTATTTAATACCCCAAGATCAATTGCAAGCATTACTAAAACAAAAGCAACAAATCCTACCCAAAAATAAACTGAAAACATTATATCCACTTAAAACATACATAAACTTTAAGTATAAAATGAACTTTTAAGCTTGTCTATTAAAGATAAGAACTAAACCTAAGGCTTTTGTGGAGCCATCATATATTCCGCACTCTGCATTTCCGTAAGTCTTGATATAGTTCTACCAAATTCAAACCGATTTCTGGTGCCATTATACATCTTCTCAATCGGATTTGCTGCGGAGCATATAAGGCGGGTATGATTCTCATATAAGCAATCAATAAGAGTAATAAACCTTAAAGCTTCATTATGGTTATCATTAGTTAATTCGGGTATATCTTCAATAACTAACGTATTAAA
The DNA here is from genome assembly GCF_000815465.1 of Candidatus Jidaibacter acanthamoeba. Taxonomy (NCBI): domain Bacteria; kingdom Pseudomonadati; phylum Pseudomonadota; class Alphaproteobacteria; order Rickettsiales; family Candidatus Midichloriaceae; genus Candidatus Jidaibacter; species Candidatus Jidaibacter acanthamoebae. The sequence goes on from NZ_JSWE01000092.1 coordinate 37,205, forward strand.
ATTTTGTGCAATTTTAAAATAGTCAATCGCGCCGAGCGGCATAAGACATAACTCATTAAAAGTGAAAACAGCTATATTTCCATACGTCCTTTCCAGCTTTAATATTTTATTATCTTCAATAAATAATTCCTTACGCTCTAATTTTTTATTGCCGGTAATAGTGCCGATGATCTCGTTAATTCGGTCTTTCGTTTCTTGATTTAAGGGGGAGAAAAAAAGCTTATCTAAACAGGTTAGTTTATCCAGGCGATAATCTTTAAAATTGTTAAGGTGGAATATTAAAAAATTCTGCTTAATTAAATCTATAAAGGGTACGAATCTTTCTCTTTGCAAACCGTCTTTAAATAACTCTTCCGGATGACGATTAGAGGTAATAACTATAAAAGTTCCTTCGCCAATTATAGCAGTGAATAGCCTATCCACAATCATAGCATCAGCTATGTTATTTACCTGCAACTCATCTAAGCAGATAACTGTGGCCTTTTTTGCAATTTGCTTGGCAAGCATAATTACTTGATCATCACTATTACTTATACTTTGAATTTCTTCACGATATTTATGTAAGGCATTATGAAAATCAAGCATGAATTGATGGAAGTGAATACGCTGTTTATTCTTTAAATTTAAGCTATTATAAAATAAATCCATAATCATGGATTTACCTCTACCTACATCACCGTAAATATATATGCCTTTCTTTTTTTCTTCTTTATTTGGAGAGCCTTTAGAAAAAATTCTTTTTATAAGCGGTTGGTTTCTTGTTTCAAGGGAGGGTTTATATTGATCTAATATATTCACCAACTCAAATTGGCCGGGATCGTTTTCTAATCCCTTATTTTTTATAAAATTACTATATAATTCCTTTAAGTTAACTCCCATGAAATTAAGCCAAGTACATGCCGCCGTTAACATGCAGAGTGTTCCCCGTGATGTAAGAAGCTTCTTCGGAAGCGAGGAACAGCACTGCATTTGCAATTTCTTTAGGTGTCCCCATTCTTTGCATTGGTACTTTTTGTAATATCTGCTGCTTGACTTCATCTTTTAGAATATCGGTCATAGGAGTTTCAATAAATCCGGGAGCAATACAATTTACTGTAATTCCCCTGGTGGCTGATTCTATTGCAATTGCTTTAGTCATCCCTACTACTCCTGCCTTAGAAGCACAATAGTTAGCTTGACCGAAATTGCCGGTAAAACCGACTACCGAGGTTATATTGATTATACGGCCGAATCTTCTTTTCATCATTTTCTTTACGGCTTCCCGGTTCAGCTTAAAAGTAGCGGTTAAATTGATTCTGATTACTTCTTCCCATTCCTCATCTTTCATTCGTATAGTAAGATTATCCTTCGTAATTCCCGCATTACAAACTAAGATATCAATACCACCCGTCATCTCTTCAGCCTTATTGAATAAACCGGATAACGAATCGGAGTCACCAAGGTTAGCTACCAAATAATTCGATGAAGAACCTAAAGCATTACAAACATCTTTTAAGGCTTGTTCCCTGGTTCCGGTTAAAATTACTTGTGCGCCGGCTTCAACTAAGCTCTTTGCAATTTCTTTGCCTATGCCTCCGCTTGCTCCCGTGACAAGAGCTTTTTTATTATTTAAGCTAAACATTTTTTGTTTCTCCTACTTTAAAAATTCTTCTATATCTTGGAGGGATAATATGCTTAAAGATTTATACTCAGGAAACATTTTAGTTGCAATAGTGCTTAGCACTTTCCCTGAACCGATCTCTATAAATCGTTCAATGTTATAGTCATTAACTAAAGTATGCATGGTTTCTCTCCACCTTACTCTTCCGCAAACCTGTTTAATCAAATTTTCTTTTATTTCTACGGCAGATGAATAGGCTTTAACCGAAATGTTAGCTATTATCGGAATGAGGGGTAAATTAATCTTAGATGCTGATAATGCCTGCTCCATAATTTTTTCGGCATTTTCCATTAAACCCGAATGGAATGGAGCGCTGACCGGGAGTTTGACAGCTCGTTTTATACCAAAAATTTTATAGTTTTCTAAAATATAATGAATTGCCGAGATCTCACCGCTTAAAACAATTTGCCCTGCGCCGTTATCATTGGCAATATTACAAATTCCGAAATTATTAGCTTCTTTGGAAATACTTTCAGCTTGTTCTATCTCTGTTCCAAGTAGCGCAACCATACCGCCTTTTCCGGATGGAATGCTTTCCTGCATTGCATTACCTCTAGTTCTTAACAGCTGTGCAGTATCGGTTAAGCTAAAAGACTTAGCCGCTGCAAGAGCTGAATATTCTCCTAAGGAATGGCCGGCGCTTGCGGAGATATCTTTTGATATATTTAACTTGCCTTGCTTTTCCAATACTCTCATGACTGCAATTGAAACTGTCATGAGGGCAGGTTGAGTATTTGAAGTTAAAGTTAAGGTTTCCTGATCGCCTTCAAATATAATTTTAGAGAGGTTTTGCTTTAAAGCTTGATCGACTTCCTGGAATACTTCTTTAGCTTCTAAGAATGTATCATAAAGTTCTTTACCCATTCCAACGCTCTGTGAACCTTGGCCGGGAAATAAAAGTGCAGTTCTCATATTCTAGCCCTTATTCAGTTTTTTTATTCATATCAGGTAGCAGTCCGTCATGCTGTAGGCTCCACAATAAAGAGTAATGACCTTTGTGACTTAAGAGCTCGTTATGAGAGCCGTCTTCAAGTATCTGTCCTCTATCGAATACGAGGATTCTATCTACATGTAATAATGTTGAAAGCCTATGCGCTATGATAAGAGTAGTTTTTCCTTCCATTAAGTATTTTAAACTTTCTCTAATTTGCCTCTCCGTTACCGAGTCCAGGGCGGAAGTTGCTTCATCCATAATTACAATCGGCGCATCTTTTAATATTGCCCGTGCAATTGCTATTCTTTGCCTTTGCCCGCCCGATAGTTTAGTGCCCCTTTCTCCGACGGTAGTATTATATCCTTCATCCAGGCCGAGGATAAACTCATGGCAACCGGCCTTTTTAGCTGCTTCAATTACTTCTTCATCGGTTGCGCGAATATTTCCGTATTTAATATTATCAATTACCGTCCGGTGAAATAAAATCGGATCCTGCGGAATGAAGGAGATATTTTTTCTTAAAGATTTAGCGGTAACTTGGGTTATATCCTGATCATCAATGGTAATTTTTCCTGAATCAATCTCATATAATCTTAAAATAAGGTTGGCAAAAGTTGTTTTACCACTGCCTGAAAATCCGACCAGCCCGACTTTTTGTCCGCCGTGTATAGTTAAAGATTGATCGTAAAACATATTTTCATTATGACGATACCTGAAGTTAACACTTTCAAACTTAATAGTACCGTTTTTAACTTTTAATTTGGTTGCATTCGGGACATCAGTAACAGTTACCGGATCTTGGAAGATTCTGAGAGCTTGCTGACAAACTCCGATTTCTCTAATTAAATAAGTCATTTCTTCAGCTGCTACGCCCATTTGTGTCATTAAATTTAATGTAGAGTTAATTACTAACACCACCTCACCGATGGAGATTATCCCACTACTCCAAAATTTAAAAGTTGTAGAAAATAACACTACCATCCAAAAAATTCCCATCACCCCTAGAACTAATTTAATTATTTCAACATAATGAAGAGTGGCTTTAAGTTTATCTTTTTCATCTTCGGAAATTTCATTGATTTTCTCTTCTTCATGCTTGTGATGGGTAAATAATCTTACGTTAAGATGATTGCTGATAGTATCGACTATTTTACCTTGTAAATAAGTTCTGGCTTCTGATTGGGTGCGAGAAAGACTAGCAGCTTTTTTGCACATAAAGAATAAAATAAGTAAATGTAACCCGAGCCAAGTAGACAGCACTAAACATAAATAAGGATTAACCGAAAAGAAAAAGGAGCAGGAGATTATTATTGCAACCAATACCGGGATAAAGATGGTAATTAAAACATCAACCACCATTTGTGCGCCGCGCGGGAGGTCGGATATCCTGTTTGCTATCCCTCCGACATAGTTACTTACAAAATAAGCATGTGAATGTTGACTCACGTATTTAAAAGCGCTTAATCTGATGGCCGCCTGAAATTTAGGCATAACGGCGGATAATGAAAAGCCTCTGATTCGGGATAAAATTTCGATAACTATCCAAAAACAAAATGCAACAATAATTGGTTTTTTTAGAGCTTCAAAGGCACCTTCCATAGAGCCCGAGTAATCAACGAAAGCATCGACTAAATTGCCTGTAACATAAGGCCACACTGTGCTTGAAATTGCATTTACCAGTGAGGTCAGAGTAATGATTATAAAACCGATCGGTTGTTTCTTAATGAAAAACCATAAAAAGTTAAAAAATTTTGTCGGTATTTTATACATCTTTCATGCAATCAGTAAAAAAAATAATATTAAAATTTAAAGGCCAACATATACTTTATCAGGTCTATATGCAATAAAATTATAAAATAAATTGACCTTTTTACTACTCTTAGCGCATTATATTAAGTAGACTTAACTCTAAACAATATATGAAAAAAAGCTTATTAGTTTTTTTGTTGATAATAGTGGTATCTCAAGCGGCATATTCTAAAGTTTATGCGTCCTCTTTGAATAAAGATAGTGCTGAAAAGCTGGTTATGGATATGTATGCGGCTCTTTCTACTCAGGATGCTGCTAAAATAAAGCGCTTTTTTAGTTATTATGCTGACACTGAAGCAAGGTTTATCTATCAGATAACCGGAGTAGATTCCACCTTACCTGATAAAACCGAAAGGGGCATTATAAACAGAAGCAGAGAAGAGTATATAGCGTATTTGATAAGAATCAGTAAATCTACACTATCAATTAATTATCAAGCAAAAGTAGACTCTTTTAAGCTGGCTGAAGACGGTTTATCAGCAGTGGTTTCAATAAGTGTTGATGAGACCTCAATCACGGTTATACCTGATCGTACTCAGAGAGGAAAGAATCAGAGAGTTAAAGCTAAGGCGGCAACTAACTGCAATATAAGCTTGTCGCGAGCTGTGGCTACCCCGATAATCTCAGGAATGAATTGTATTGAAAAAATTATTATAAAATAAATTTATGAATTTACCGATCATTAATAAAACCCCGCTTGAAATAATCCAACTGAACACTAAAGCTGAAAATACTTTAAATATGACCAGGTTCATGGCGGAGGTTAAGAAGCTTTATCAGTACGAAGTATTTAAACATATGTTTGATTTAGTTACTACATTATGTATGAAAGGTAGGTTGAGCTTTAATGTTTATGATAAAAGATTTTTCGAGCTTGACGAGGGTAATTGTAAAACTATTGAGGGTAGCTCATTTAATAAGGTTTTAAATAAGATTAAATCGGAAAAAAATTATGTGATAACAATAAAAAAAATATCCGCTGATGTAATTGTGCATGAGCTTGCGCATATGTTGGAAGGAGAAGGGGATTTTATTTCTCTTCAACCGTTTGCGGATAAAATAAGTCTAGATTTAAAAATTCATAATTCAAATAACGTTTCACTGCGAGCCGCTATAAAGCAAATTATGGTTAGTGAGGTGGAAAATTACCCTAGCGCCCATAAGATATCCGAATGGTTTGCGCGATTTTTTCAGCTGGTAGCTACTGCAAAGGAAGTAGCGGGGTTTGGTGCTCAATATGGTTATAATATGCATGAGACATATCAGTTTTTTGATAATACGGTGAAGTTTTTAGCCGGAGATTTTTATAATACAATAAATTCAAAGATTGATTTTAATATTGCGACTAAAAGCAAAGAATATATAAAGCCTTTAGAAGAGATTAAGCCTAAATGGGCTGAAACCAAGCATAATTCAATTCATGAGAACCCTAATAAGCCTGCTTGGGGTAAGGCGGTTAAGTCAATAAAAAGTAATCCTTTTGGTTAGAGGAATACATTTACTGAGGTCTAGCAAGGTTCGTAAAGTTCCCAATGAATCTCGGGATCTATAGAGTCTTGAAAATTATCTCCATATTTTTCATCAAAATCTTCCATCATCTCTTTTATGGTTAATTGAGCTTTAGAGCTTTCGAATAGCTCTGAGGTTTTCTGAAAGGAAAGTTCATTCACATCTGCTATTTTAATCTCGACTATATATTCAGGTTCAATATTGGCAACCGGTGCAGTTGCCAGGTGGTAATTATTTTTATATGTATGATCATCTCTTTGCTCGGATGATATGTTTTCTTCTGCTAAGTTAAAGTTCTCATTAATTTTAGCTTCTGCCATTAGCAACACCAAATTTTATTTAATTAAAATTATTATATTCTCCTATAGTAAGATATCTATAATTATTTACATATAATTCATATTTTTACAAAATTTATAATTATGATTTTGTTATTTGTTTTTTGCCGCTAACATTTCCTTGTTGTAAAAAGTAAGTTTTATACTACAATTCGGGCTAAAATTTAAGCATTTGGAGCTAAGTATGTCGTTTAAAGTAGCAGTTGTCGGAGCCACGGGTAACGTCGGGAGAGAAATGCTTAAGTGTTTATCTGATAGAGAATTTCCGGTAAATGAAGTAATTGCTCTAGCTTCACAAAAGTCGAGGGGTAAAAAACTTAGCTTCGGAGATAAAATATTAGAAGTTCAAGCTCTCGAAGGTTATGATTTCACGGGAACTGATATTGCGCTCTTTTCCGCAGGTTCTGAGGTAGCAAAAAAATATGCCGATATTGCTGCAAAGAGCGGGTGCATAGTAATTGATAATTCATCTTACTTTAGAATGGATCCTGAGGTCCCGCTTATTGTTCCTGAAGTAAACATTGATGACCTAAAAGATTTTCATAAGAAAAATATTATTGCTAATCCTAATTGCTCAATAATTCAGCTGGTTGTTGCGTTAAAGCCATTGCATGCATGTGCGAAAATAAAGCGGGTGATAGTTTCTACCTATCAGTCGGTATCAGGAGCAGGTAAGAACGCAATGGATGAGTTGTTTAGACAAACTAAGTCAAAATATATGAACGCTCATGTTCCGGCAAACGTTTTTCCTAAAAGTATAGCATTTAATATAATTCCTCATATTGATGAATTTTTAGAAGATGATTACACTAAAGAAGAATGGAAGATGCATGACGAAATAAAGAAGATTTTAGATCCTAATATTCTGCTTTCCGCAACTTGCGTAAGAGTGCCAGTGTTTGTCGGGCATTCGGAATCCGTATATGTAGAGTTTGAAAGCAGCATTACCGCTGAAGAAGCAAGAGAAGCATTAAATGAAGCCGACGGAGTATTAGTTATAGATAATCCTGAAGATAATCATTATATAACGCCTATAGAAGCTGCAGGCGAAACCGCCGTATTTGTTTCCAGAATAAGAAGGGATCTTACTCACCCTAACGCTCTTAATATGTGGGTAGTTTGTGATAACTTAAGAAAAGGAGCAGCTTTAAATGCTGTACAAATTGCCGAAGAACTTGTACAAAAGTATTTATAATAGATTTTTAAGTTAAATTCGATGGATATCAAAAGCTTAGCTTTTAGAGCAATATTTGTTGTAGCAAACATATTTTCAGTTAATGCTTATAGCCAAGAAGCAAACGATTCTAATATATTACAAGAGTTTGATGATATTATAGGAGAAATCAGCTCTTCTTCAAGCGATAGAAAAATAGAAGAAGTTAAAGTTGTTAAGTCCAATCTTACTCGTAAAGTAATTGAAAGCTATTTAGATAAGCAAAGAGATAAACAGGAGCCTATTAAAATTACTCAGGACTTAGGCACTAATTTATCAGGATTGGATTTATCAGGGCTTGATTTTTCTAATGCTCAATTATTAAGGGCAAATTTTGCTAATTCGGTATTAACTGATTGCAACTTTAAAAATGCATATTTGGAAGAATCCGATTTTAGAAACGCAAAGGCTGAAAGAGTTATTTTTGATGAGGCGAGCTTAGCAGTTGCTAATTTTTCCAAAGCTGAACTTAAAAAAGCCAGCTTTAACTCGGTTTATGCTGAAGAAGCTAAATTCTATAAAGCAAATTTGGTAGAAGCAATCGGTAATAAAGCAAATTTTAAAGGTACCGATTTTGAAGAAGCAACTTTAAATCATGCTGATTTCTCCTATAGTGATTTTACAGCTAGTGATTTCAGTAACAGCAAAGCATTTGAAGCGAAGTTCAAATATGCAACTTTATCTAATATACATTTAAAAAATGCCGATTGGCAAAAAACTAACTTATATTCCGCAGATCTATCTAATACTAAAATTAATAACACTAACCTTAGTAACTCAGTTTTATTTTTTGTAAATTTTCAACGCAGCAATATTTTAAAATCAAATTTAACTAAGATATATGGAGAAGCGGCTGATTTTAGTAATTCGATAATTTTAGAAAGTAAGTTCTCTAAATCAAATTTAGAAGATACTATTTTTAAAAATGCCAGTCTGGTTAAGAGTAATTTCACTAAATCTGTTTTGAATAACGCTGACTTCGGAGGTTCAAATTTAACGGCAATTAACTTATCCGATTCTATTTTAACTAATGCGAAATTGAATAATACCATCTTAAAAGACGCTATAATAAATTCAACTTATATGAAAAAAGTAGATTTATCATTTTCTAATTTATCGGGTGCTCGTATATATAGCAGTAATTTGGATTTAGCGATATTAAACGGTATTAAAGTTGACGGGCTTAAAATAACCAATACTTCCATGCAAAATGTTAAAGGACTTTCTAATCAAAATGCCGAGGCGATTTTAACTAATTCTCAACCAGCACCACAAGCAGCAGGGAAGGTACCTGCTTCTTAAAGCGGATCGGTTTTATCTTTAAGCCACTTTTTTTCTTCTCGATTTAAATGGGGTGCTATGTTGTTATAGACTTTCTCATGATAATTATTAAGCCAGGTTTTTTCCGCATTATTAAGTAAATTTATATCAATTAATCTGTTTTCAATCGGGGCTAAGGTTAGGCTCTCAAATTCTAAAAACCCGGAATATAGTGATTCCTTTACGAGAGCTAAATTCTCAATCCTTATCCCGTATTCACCTTGTTTATAAAATCCCGGTTCAATTGAAGTGATCATACCGGGCTTCAATGCTACATATGAGCGCTTTGCAGGAGATATATTATTCGGTTTTTCATGTACAGAAAGAAAATGCCCGACTCCGTGTCCGGTGCCGTGCAAATAATTTAAACCATGTTGCCACAGCGGATAACGAGCTAACGCATCAAGTTGAAGTCCAGTGGTGGATACCGGGAAAACAGCTTTTGAAAGGGTGATAAAACCTTTCAGCACCAGAGTAAAATTAGTTGTTTGTTCTTGAGAAGATTCTCCTAAGCAAGTGACTCTGGTGACATCGGTAGTACAATTCAAATATTGTCCTCCCGAATCAATTAAATATAACCCCTCACGGGTAAGTTTAAGGCAAGTTCTTGGGGTAGGGTGATAATGAATGATCGCACCGTTTTGTTTAAAAGCTGAAATAGAACCGAAGCTCGGGTATTGAAAATATTTTTGTTCTTTTCGCAGCTCGAGCAATTTTTTAGCTGCACTCACTTCATTTATTCCATTATCAATATTTTGCTCAAGCCAAAATAGGAATTTACAAAGTGCTATGCCGTCTTCAATATGTCCATCTCTAAAGCCCTTGATTTCAACTTTATTTTTACAGGCTTTCAGCATTTGGCAAGGATCTGAAATAGACATGATTTGCTCACGCTCAGCGTTAGCAAAAAACCAGTAAGAACAGGAAGTCAGATCCAAAGCTATTTTTTTGTTACTATTAACTAACTCCAGGTAATATGGTTTTAATTCTTTAAATGTTCTTACCTTGATATTTTTTAGCTGAAAATCTTGGTTGTTTTGATCTAGGAAAAGCTCTAGGTTGCCTTCTTTATCCATAATCAAGTATGATAGTAAAAATGGTGTATAGCTGATATCATCAGCTCTTATATTCAACAGCCAACAAATTGAATCTAATGAGGTGAGCAGTAAATAATCCGCACAATCGGAAAAATTTTCAAGAACCTGTTTAATTTTCTCTTCTCTGCTTAATCCAACAAACTCTAAACCTAATTCAATAATATTACTTTTTTTTGGTAATGGTTTATCCAGCCAGATTTCATCAATTAAATTTTTAGGTAATGGAATTAACTCAATATTAAGCTTTTTAGCTAAAGAGCAGTAATGATCATATGCTGATTTGGTGAGCAGGTTTGGATCAAAGCCAAGCTTAGAGCCTTTTATAGAAGTGAAGAATTTAGTATAATCTTCATTTGTCATATTAAATATTTGATAATCATCTCCGAGCTCCGTTTCAGCTTGAATTAAGTAACGCCCGTCGGTAAAAAAAGCTTTAAATTTATCAGTAATGATACATAGGCCGTTGGAACCAGTAAAGCCGGTCAGCCACCTTAAACGCTTTAAGTGCTTAGGGAGATACTCATTATTAAATTCGTCACTTGAAGGGATGATATAACCGTCAATATTATATGTAGGAAATAATGCTCTTAAATTAAGGATCTTATCTTGCATGGGCTTCCGGGTGCTTAGTAGTTATGTTAAAATTCTAATGAATTTACCATTTTAATTATAATGCAAAATTTAAACAAAAAAAGTGAAACCCAAAAAATATTAAAAAAATTATATCATCTTGATCTGAAAAGTTTTCTGGTTAAGAGCTTTGAAACTTTACATCCCAATCAAAAATTTATTGATAACTGGCACCTTGATTTAATTCTTGAGCACCTAAGAGCAGTTGAGAAAAAACAGATAAAGCGATTATTAATTAATATGCCGCCTCGTGCCCTAAAATCATTTTGTATCAGTGTTGCCTGGCCGGCATGGATACTGGGCAATAACCCTAATAAGAAAATTATCGTGGCTTCTTATAGCCAGGCATTAAGCAATAAGCATTCGCTGGATTCAAAATGTATTGCGGAAACCGAGTGGTTTCAGCAATATTTTCCTAAGTTTAAAATTAAGCACGGGCAAAACCAAAAACACAAATTCTCAACCGGTGAGCACGGGTTCAGGTTTGCAACCTCGGTAGGTAGCACACTGACGGGAGAAGGAGCAGATATTATAATAATTGATGACCCTGTTTCATCCCTCAAAGCAATGAGTAGACCTGAGCGCTTGAAATGTATTAATTGGTATGAGCAAACTCTTTCTTCACGCTTAAACGATAAAAAAAACGGGGCGATTATTTTAGTTATGCAAAGGTTACACCCTGAGGATTTAAGCGGATATTTACTTAAGAAGAATATTTTTAAACATTTAAAGCTACAAGCGGTTGCTGAAAAAAATGAGGAAATAAAATTTAACGGTTTTTATCGCTTAAGAAAAGAAGGGGAGATACTTAATGAAAATATAGATAATGCGGAAACTTTAAATATGTATAAACAAGAGATGGGAGCTTATGCATATGAAGCTCAGTATCAGCAAAATCCCTTAACGACTAACTCAGGAATAATAAAACCCAACTGGATTTCAAGATATGATAGTGCCGAAGGGATAGAAGAAATATATCAAAGTTGGGATACCGCCATCAAAAATGGAGAGTCGAACGATTATTCCGTATGCACTACATGGGGACTAAAAGAAAACAATTTTTATTTACTGGATGTTTTTCGTGACAAACTCAATTACCCTGAGCTTAAAAAAAGTATTTTGCAGCAACAGCAGAAACATAATGCAATCGGGATTATAATAGAAGATAAGGCAAGCGGTCAGCAACTTATTCAGGAGTTGTTATCTTCTCCGCTTAACATTATTAAGTTCACTCCGAAATATGATAAAGTTACCAGATTAGTGCTTACCTCAATATTATTTGAAGCCGGGAAAGTTTATTTCCCTAGCTATAGAGGGTGGCTTGAGGGGCTGGAAGAAGAGCTGTTTTGCTTCCCGAATGTAAAAAATGATGACCGAGTTGATTCTATAACTCAGTTTTTACTTTGGGTGAGAAATAAAAAAGAACTGGAAATGAGCTTAAGAAGAGTATAAAGTTTGCTTACAAAATCATAGTAATATAGCTAATATGTCGGTAAAACCTAAATTTTACATTACTACTCCAATTTATTATGTAAATGATATTCCCCATATAGGGCATGCTTACACATCGCTTGCATGTGATATCTTAGCAAGGTTTAAACGGCTGGATGGGTTTGATGTTATGTTCTTGACCGGAACCGATGAGCATGGGCAAAAAATCGAAAAATCTGCATTAAAAGCCGGAGAGAACCTGCAAGCATTTACTGATAAGGTCTATGTAAGCTTTAAAAATCTTTCTCAAATAATGAATTTTTCTAATGATGATTTTATTAGAACCTCCGAGGAAAGGCACAAAAAATATGTATCTGAAATTTGGCGGAGATTAGTTGATAGCGGTAATATTTATTTAGGTAAATATTCAGGATGGTACGCAGTTCGTGACGAAGCTTTTTACGGGGAATCGGAACTGGTTGACGGCAAAGCACCGACCGGCGCTGATGTCGAATGGTTGGAAGAGCCCAGCTATTTCTTTAAATTGTCGGCTTGGCAGGATAAGCTGCTTAATTTCTATGAAGAAAACCCGCATTTTATTGCCCCTACCTCAAGAAGAAATGAGGTGATATCTTTTGTAAAATCAGGTCTTACCGATTTGTCGGTATCGAGAACCTCGTTTAAGTGGGGAATACCGGTTCCGGGCGATGAGCAGCATGTAATTTATGTTTGGCTGGATGCTTTGTTTAATTATATATCAGCACTTGGAGGAGAGAATTCATCTTACTGGCCATGTGATTTACACGTGGTGGGTAAAGATATTTTAAGGTTCCATGCGGTTTATTGGCCGGCATTTTTGATGGCTGCCGGAATTGAGCTCCCGAAAAAAGTTTTCGCGCATGGTTGGTGGACTAACGAAGGGGTTAAAATATCAAAGTCATTAGGTAATACTATTAATCCTGTAAATTTGGTTGAAGAATTCGGCTTAGATTATGTTCGCTACTTTATGATGAAGGAAGTGCCGTTCGGTAATGACGGTAATTACTCAAGATCAAGTTTTATCAGCAGAGTAAATGCGGATCTGGCTAATAATATCGGTAATTTATCGCAAAGGGTGCTCTCTTTTATATATAAAAATTGTGAAATGAAGATCCCTTCTACCGAGGCCCTAAATGATAATGATACTGAATTCTTAAGTTTTGCCTATCAGTCACTTAATAAGGTTAGGAAAGAAATTGATCAACAGGGTATAAACCATGCCATACAATTTATTATAGATTTAAGTGCAAAAGCTAACGAGTATATTGATCGTGAGGCCCCGTGGAACTTAAGAAAAACCGATATTGAGAGAATGGGGTCGGTATTATACACTTTAGCCGAAGTAATCAGGGTGATTGCAGTTTTATTACAACCTATAATGCCTGATGCTTCCGGTAAAATTCTTGATACTCTAAATGTTAAAGAAAGAAGCTTTAATACTTTAAACAAAGACTTCGCTTTGAAAGAAGGCCACGAAATTAAAGAGCCGTTCGGGGTATTCCCGAGGTTAGAAGGTTAAACTAACCGGTAACACCTTGCCGATTATAATATGGGTGAGGTGTTTTATTATTAATCCTTCTTAATTATTATCATGATATCATTTTTGCCGGCTAGCCCAAGTTTTCTTCTTGCCAGTTCATCAAGCATATCAAGATCAACTTTATCTTTGGCTATAAGTCTAACTTTATTTTCCAGTTGAAATTTCTCTGTAGTTAAGTATGCAAGAGTACTCCGTTTTATTTCCAGTTCCTTAGAAAGTCTTCGATATGCAAATATACCGCGTTCCCCGTTTAACGAGTGGTAAATAAAATAAATAACTAATAAATATATTATAAGATTAAGCCCGATTATGCTTAAATTGGCGGCCTTTTTGTTATTTTGATGTTTACTCATATTGATATATTAATTTAAAAATACTGAAATCAAAGTTGCAAGTTATACTTAAAAATATTATTATATTCCACTAATTAGCATAGCATGGGATATATGGCAACAGTACTCTTAATCTTACAAATCTTCATCGTTTTAGCGTTGGTCGCAGTTATTTTAATACAAAAAACAGGGAATGACGGGCTTTCAGGTCTATCAGGAGGCGGGCATAACGTTTTATCCGGCCGAGCAACCGGTAATATTTTTTCTAAGTTAACTATGTTTTTAGCTGCGGCATTTATGATAAACAGCTTAGCTTTAGCAAAACTTGTGATATTAGAAAGAAAAGAAGCGAAATCAATAATTGAATCTATCGGAGACGAACATCTGGTGATTGATCGTAAGCATTCCCTTAAAGCTAAGGAAGCGCCGCAAGCACCGATTGCAAAATAAATATGGCAAAATTTATCTTTATTACGGGCGGAGTCGTTTCTTCTTTGGGAAAAGGCCTGGCCTCCGCTTCATTGGGAGCATTGCTGCAAGCAAGAGGATATAAAATAAGACTGAAAAAACTTGACCCATATTTGAATGTTGACCCGGGCACAATGAGCCCTTACCAACACGGAGAAGTTTTTGTAACTGATGATGGGGCAGAGGCGGATCTTGATCTCGGGCATTATGAAAGATTCACCGGGGTTCCGGCGAGAAAGGGTGATAATACTACTGCCGGCAGAATATACTCCAAGCTTCTTGCTAAAGAGAGAAGGGGGGATTATTTAGGCGGCACGGTACAAGTAATACCGCATGTGACCGATTTAATTAAAGAGTTTATCAAAGAAGGTACGGAAGATGCAGACTTCGTATTATGTGAAATAGGCGGTACGGTCGGAGATATTGAAGCACTGCCGTTTTTCGAAGCAATTAGGCAGCTAGGTTATGAGTTCGGTAGCAATAAGTCTATCTATGTACATCTGACTTTAGTTCCTTATATAAATGCGGCAAAAGAGCTAAAAACCAAGCCTACCCAACATTCAGTAAAAGAATTAAGATCGATCGGTATTCAGCCTAATATCTTATTATGCCGTTCGGAAAGAGAAATTCCGCTCTCCGAGCGTCAAAAAATTGCCCTGTTTTGTAATATTCCGGAAGATTCGGTAATCCAGGCGTTAGACCAGAAAAATATATACCGTGTTCCCGTCGCCTACCATGAGGAGCAACTTGATAAGCAGGTATTAAAATGCTTCAATCTACCTTATGATGTAAAACCTAATCTTGATAAGTGGCATAAGATTATTCATTCGGCTGAAAATCCGGAACAAGAAGTAAAAATTGCGATTGTCGGTAAATATAATAAGCTTAAAGATGCTTATAAATCTTTAATTGAAGCTTTTGATCACGCTGGGATATATCATAAATGTGTAGTTAAACTATGTTGGGTAAATGCATCAAGCATTAATGAGTTAAATGCAGATGAAAAACTTAAAGACGTACATGGAATAATGGTACCTGGGGGTTTCGGAAGTCGAGGCGTAGAAGGGAAAATTGCTGCAATAAAATATGCACGTATTAATAAAATTCCTTTTTTCGGTATTTGCCTCGGGATGCAATTAGCTTCTATTGAAGCGGCCAGGAATTTACTGAACATTGAAAATGCAAGTTCAACCGAATTTACCGAGCACTGCACAAATATTATCGGCTTACTTACCGAATGGGAAAAAAGTGGAGTTACCGAGAAGCGCGAAATAAATGAAGATTTGGGCGGTACTATGCGCTTGGGAGCTTATGATTGTGTATTACAAAAAGATACCCTTGCATACCAAATTTATAACCGGGAAATTATAAGCGAACGCCATCGACACAGGTATGAATTCAATATTAATTATAAGGAGAAGCTGGAATCCGCCGGTTTCACTTTTAGTGGAATATCAAAAGATAGAAAGCTTATGGAAATTATCGAACTTAAAGATCACCCATGGTTTTTAGGGGTACAGTTTCACCCTGAATTAAAATCTAAGCCGTTCGATCCACATCCTCTCTTTACATCTTTTATAAATGCTGTGATAAATAATAGAAAAGGCATTTTATAAATTAGGGTTAAGGGTTAAAGGCTCATACATATGAGAAAAGCGGAAAAACAAAGTGAGGCAACTTCCCCGATAGGTATCGGCGGGTTTTTTATAACCGTACTTATGGTTATTATCGCTGTCTTTTCTACTCATGTATTATTTTTAATTCTCTTCGGTATGTTACCCGGATTTATTGCAGGAGTAGTAGATCGTTATCAAAACAGATACTTAACTAAAATAGTATTAATGTTTAACTTTGCCGGAGTAGCCCCGTACTTAATACAAATTATTCTCAATTACAGCCAAGCTCATGAGATGGCGATCAAATTTATTCTTGAGCCTAAAACCTGGTTATATATTTACAGCTATAGTACAATTGGTTGGGTGGTTTACTGGTGTTTTCCGAATATAAATTTATTAATAAAAAATGTTTTAGTTCAGTTTAAGATTAATAAGCTCAATGATGAACTTGATAAGCTTGTTAATGAATGGGGAAAAGAAGTTAAGAAAAGAGATGAGGAATAATTTAAGTTATTCATTCTCTTTAAGAAAGGAGATTTAAAATACTTTTTACCTAGCTTAAACCCTAAACTATTTAATTAATTCTCCTTGATCATTTGGGGCTTTTAGATATAAAATTAAATAGCTTAATTAAATTTTAGTTGCAAACATGTCAGACATAAAATTAGTAGATTTACCTCACGACTATAAGCCTTCTGAATCCGAAGAATATATGGGGCCTTATCAGTTGGAGTACTTTAGAAGAAAGCTATTAAAATGGAAAGCCGATTTACTTTCCGAATCTATGCAGACAGTTGAACACTTGAAGGAAGAGAATTGGAATGAACCGGATTTAAATGATCGGGCAAGTATTGAAACAGAGACTACTTTTGAGCTCAGAACGCGTGACAGGTATCGTAAACTTATCGATAAGATTGATGCTGCGCTAATGAGAATTGCTAAGGGTACTTATGGGTATTGCGATGATACCGGTGAGCCGATCGGGGTTAAGAGGCTGGAAGCAAGGCCGGTTGCTACTCTCTCAATTGAAGCGCAGGAAAGGCATGAGCGTTTTGAAAAGAGTCATAATGAAGATTGATTTACGGATAGCTCTGGGTATTAACAGTGAAAATGTCAATTTAGCCGTGTTTAATTCTTGCCCTGAAAAGTAGTTTTTAAAGAAGATTTAAGGGATCTATTTTGAAATAGAGTTGTGCGTCTTTAATCGCTAAAAAGGCTATCGGCTTTTATTTGGGAAAATTGTAAAAAATGCAGTTAATCCAAATTGATCATAAAAGAGAACAGATGATCGCTAAAGTCACTTAAGCTACTGCCGATAAAAGGAAAAAGAAAAATAAGGCTTAAGAATACTACGATGACTTTCGGTACGAATGAAAGAGTAGCTTCTTGAATTTGAGTTAATGCCTGGAAGAGGGATATTACCAGACCGATAAAAAGTGAAATAAGTAAAAGAGGTAAAGCTAACTTAAAGTATACCCAAATCGCCTCTTTTGCTATATCAATTATTAAATTAGGTTCCATCAGTTTATAACTTTGCTCTCTTCTTCTTTATTCGGTGCCGCTTCATTGGCTTTCTTCTGAGAATAAAGCCCCATAAAATCAATAGGTGAAATCATAAGTGGCGGGAAGCCGCCGTCTCTGGAGATGTCGGAAATAATCCTTCTTGCATAAGGAAAAAGAATAGAAGGACAATAAACAAGAAGGGTGAGTTCTTTTTCGGCATCATTCTCAGCTTCAAGGGTAAACACTCCGCCGTAATGCAAATCAATAATGAATAAATCTTCTCCCTTAGCAGAGCTCCGCACCTCAATACTCAGTACTACTTCAAAAATCAGGGGTTCCAGAGGAGTAACTAAAATATCAAGAGAGACATTCATGTGGGGTTGTTCTTCGAGCATTAAGCTCATAGGAGATTTAGGATTTTCAAATGATAAATCTTTAATATATTGTGCATTTACTACTACTGAGCTCTTTTTCTGAAGTTGCTCCGAATTATTTTCCATATTGCTTCCAAACTAATTTACTAAATTTAATTTATAGCAAATTATCTTGTACAAGACAAAGATAATCTGATAAAAATATAGTATGAATAAATTTATAAATTTGAAAGTATTATTACTATGTTGGACGTATTGATTTTAGCGGTTATTGCAGGTTTTATATTTACTAAGCTTTTTAAAACTTTAGGAAAAGTTGAAGATGGGGATGAGACAAGAACAAATGAAATAATAAAGAACTTCAAAAAGCGTCAATTCAGGGAGGATAATACCGAGGCTGATATTAATATTGATTCGGCCTTTGAAGCCTCAATGCCGCAAAAAGTAAGAGACACTTTTGATAAAGCACGAAAAATAGATCCGAAATTTAATGCGGAAAAATTTATAAACGGCGCAAAGCAAGCATTTGAGGTGATTGTGAAGGCGTATGTAGGAGGTGATAAACCAACATTACAACAGCTGCTTAGCCGCGATGTATTCAGTAGCTTTGCAAGAGAAATCGAGAGAAGAAATGAAGCAAAAGAAGTACATGAAAATACACTTATAAGGTTTAAAGAGTGCGAAATTACCGACGCTGAGCTAAACGGTAATATTCTAACCATTTCAGTAAAATTCATTAGTGAGCAAATTAATCTGATTAAGGATCACTTAGGCAATATTATCACGGGTGACCCTTCAAAAATTCAAACAATTCAAGATGTCTGGGTTTTTGCTAAGCACCTTAAAGGTAACACTTCTATATGGGAACTGGTAGAAACAAAAACTATATGAGTTTAAATAAGATAAAAACTCCATGGATTATGTTCCTCTTAGTTATGCTTGGGCTGAGTTCTTGTGCCCCGACCAAAACTAAAAAACAATTAAAAGAAGTGCATTTCCAGCAAGCAGCTTTCAGTGATTTAAAACACTGGGAATATGATTGCCAACTTGATGCCTTTCAAGCTTTTCAAAAATCCTGCCAAGCTATAATAAAACGAAAACCGAATAAGCACATCAGCAAACTCACTGAAATAGGCGGAACCGTAAGTGATTGGATGTCGGTCTGTAATGAAGCACTAAATTCAAACTTAAAAAATAATTTAGAGGCGAGGCTATTTTTTGAAAAATGGTTTATTCCTTATAAGGTTTTTGATGCTAAAATGAGTAATGTAGGTAAATTTACCGGTTATTATGAAATTGAATTAAACGGCAGCAGGAAAAAAACAAAAAAATTTAAATATCCGATATATGCTACCCCTAAAGACATTTTAAAATTAAAAGGTAAAGCTCACTTTTCGCATTCTGCAATTAATAAAGGCTTATTAAACGGTAAAAAATTAGAAATCGCTTATACAGATAATAAAGCCAGGCTTTTCTTTATGCATATCCAAGGATCAGGGGTAATTAAATTACAGGAAGGAGGGGAGCTTAAAGTCGGTTACCATAATGAGAACGGGCATTCCTATAAGTCAATAGGCCCTCTCTTTAAAAAGCATTGTAAGGATAAAATATCTTCAGCTGTTGATATGATGGTATGGCTGCATAAAAATCCAAGTGCGGGCAAAAAGATTATGGAAGAAAATCCGTCTTATGTATTTTTCCGTTCAGTTAAAGGTGATAGCCCGATAGGCGGGCAGGGCGTGCCGTTAACTTCCGAGAGATCAATAGCAATTGATGCAAGATTATATCCTTATGGAGCTCCGATTTGGGTGGAAACCACTACTCCGAAAACTACTAACTTTCCCTCATTTGATTATAATCGTTTATTTATAGCGCAAGATACGGGTGGAGCGATTAAGGGAGCGATACGTGCGGATATATTTTACGGTAGGGGAAAAGTAGCGGAAGAGCTTGCGGGATATATGAATAATAAAGGCGCATATTATATTATGTTTCCAAAGAATATCAAAATTCCTTGTGTTTATCATGCTCATTAAATAATTTTGCATCTGATTTAAATAATGGTAAAGTGGTGAAGAAATTTATATTTAGTATTCCTCATGAAAATCCGGATTGTAGATGCTTTTACCTCTGAGCAATTTAATGGTAACCCTGCGGGTGTCTGTATTGTTAAAGAATTTCCTTCCCAAGAATTAATGCAAAATATTGCAAAAGAAATAAATCATTCCGAGACTGCTTTTGTGAAGCCGCTGGCTAAAAATTCCTACCATATTAGGTGGTTTACCCCTAACTCCGAAGCTCCGCTCTGCGGGCATGCAACTCTTGCATCAAGCCATATCCTTATTCAAGAAGGATTACATAATGAAAATGATGAAATTAGTTTTAAGAGTTTGGCCGGGGAACTAATTGTCAATAAAACCGGAGAATGGCTAAACTTGAATTTCCCGCTTTATAATGTAACCCCGATTGAATATTCTCCGTTAATTGCTGAAATCATTAAAATTAAACCTGCATTTGTCGGCTTTTCTGAGAATTGTATTTTTACCGAGTTTGTCGATGCTAGAGAGGTAAAAGAATTAGCTCCCGATCTGGCGTTGCTTACAAAATATCCCTGCCGCGCTTTGATCGCAACTTCTCGCGATGATAAATATGATTTTATTTCAAGATATTTTGCCCCTCGAGTAGGGATCAATGAGGATCCGGTATGTGCATCGGCACATTGTAGGCTTATTCCATATTGGAGCGAAAAATTGAATAAAACTGAAATGATCGCTTATCAGGCTTCTGCAAGGGGTGGGGTGATTAAGTGCAAAAATCTTGGAAATAGGGTTTTAATTTCAGGTAAAGCTGTTACAGTAATAATAGGTGAATTAAACTTGTTAAATATTAAAGAGTTAAGAGATGTTGCATAGTATACACTGGGATGAATATTTTATGACCATGGCTTATTTGGTCTCAATGAAAAGCAAAGACCCGAGCACCCGCGTTGGGGCAGTAATTGTGGGGCCTGATAAAGAAATAAGATCAACCGGATATAACGGGTTGCCTAGAGCAATTGCAGATCACGATTACCGCTATTATGATAGAGAGTATAAATTGCTTGCGGTTAACCATGCCGAGGAAAATGCAATTTTACACTGTGCACGGATTGGGGTTTCAGCTAAAGGCTGTACAATATATACGCCTTGGATACCATGTTCAAGATGCGCAAAATCAATTATACAGGCTGGTATTACCGAAGTGGTTTATGATGTTAATTTCCCGGGCAATCATCAGGATAACCAGGAAGATTGGAAACGCAGCATTGAAATTTCCCGTGAACTTATGACTGAAGCTGAAGTTAAGATAAGAGAATTTAGCGGTAAAATAGTTAAAATTGAAGGTTTATATAAAGAAAAACCTTACGATCTTTTTTAGTAATTATCAAAGTTTTCAAATAGCATTTTTTATATTTTCAAATTTTATTATTTATTTTTACATTTGAAATGTATTATAGTGAATGAAAATTGAGTAAGGAGATAGAAGAATATGACTCGAGAGGAGAAATTAGTTTTACGTAATACTTTATATAAAAATTTGGATGAAGCTAAGAATTTTTTTCTTGATGAAAAAAGAATTAAACTTTTAGCAAAAAAGGCAGAAAGTACTTTAAATAAAGTGGTTGAAAATACAAAACCTCTTGGTGATAAAATTGTTGATCAAGCTTTGAACTTTATTACCAAAGTAGCGTCTGCTATAAGTGAAAAGAGCGATTCAAAGTTACATCATGATGTAATAATCAATAACCCTAAGCTTTTGATGAAGGATTTATCTTTAGGCATGGATCCTGATATACAACGTAAAGAGGATGGGTTTACGCCGCTTCATTTAGCAGCTTTTGAAGGCAAAAAGGATTTAGTTGAGCTATTACTAAAATATAGAGCTGATCCTAATATATTAAGTTATGAAGATAATTATACCGCACTTCATGCGGCCTCTGTTTGTAAGGATCAGGAGAATGCATTTGAGGTAGCAAAGTTATTGCTCAGGTATGGTGCAAGAACAGACTTAATTGATGATCAGGGTAATAAAGCTTATAATTATGCGCTTAAGAATAATGAAAATATAGCCGGTATGCTTAAAGATACCAAAGCATCCAAAGATATATGGAGCGGATACCATAAGATAATAAAAAGTGATGAGCTGCCCGGGATTGATATAGTTGAGTTAAGGCATGCACTTAATAACAATCAGTTTGATGTGATGTATAAAATTAGCGAAGAAAACCAGGTTGATTACCATGAAGTGGCTGACTGGGCTAAATATCATAGCTATGAAGATAAAGTAGGTAGTATTTTGAGTATGTGTGAACATACTCACCACCATGAGTTGTAAAAATTATTAATAAATAAAAATTGAAGGTAATTATATCATTATAATTACCTTTTTTATTTTAACTTCTTTCTGTATCTTGGCTCTGTAGTTTGCGTGCATTGCCTAAAAATAAGTTACAAATCATACAATAGCATTTATCTAACCCGGGTGCTTTATAGCAAGGTAAAGATACATAAAAATTATTTAATAATTTTTATGAGCGCTGCCCCTCTAAAGGGGGGCGGAGGGGCGCGCTACTATTATTTAAGTAATTTCAGAAAAGAAAACATTAAGGCGATTAAAGTCTTGTCCAAATAAAGATGTAAGGTATTTAACTTAATTGATTATATTTCGCAGGTGTAAAGGTGTATTCTTTATCCCCAAAGTGATTTTATTTTATTATAACAATTTTACTATAAATTAAGATTAGGATAAATGTATGTCAGAAGGGGCAGAGCACTCCCCTTTGTGACGCGAAGAGCTAAGCTACTTTCAGAATTCTTCGAATTCCACCCGTATAGCAATATTTAATTTTATCCATAAACAAAAAGAGCGCTATTACTGGCGCTCTTTTTTTAAGTCTTAATAAATAAGATTTATACTTATAGAACTTCTTCTTTAAGCTTACCTTCGTTTATGCTTTTCTGAAGGTTACTGTTAAATTGCCCGTATGCAAAGTAAATAACCAGTATAAATGCAATCCAAATACCTGCATAAATAAATGTGGTTAATGAAAGCCCGGCAATAATTTGTACGAACAATATAACCCCTGCAAGCGGAATCCATGGAACCAGCGGGCATCTGAAGCCTCTTGGTAGGTCAGGATATTTATATCTTAAGTAAAGTGTACCAAAGCATACAATTGCAAAAGTAACCATTGCACCGAAATTTGCAAGTTCAACAAGCTTATTGATTTGTAAAGTTGAACCAAGTATTGCTATAACACCTGCGGCAAGGAAAGTTAAAATATGCGGAGTATGATACTTCTTGTGACATTTAGCTAAAGCTTTAGGCAATAAACCGTCATGAGTAACTGTATATAGAACTCTTACCACTCCATATATTAAAACTAGAATTACCGAAGTTAAACCGGCAACCGCTCCAATTTTAATTACAGTCGAAAACCACGGCATATTCATTTTATCAACCGCAACGGCAATCGGGCTACCGACACCGAGTTCAGTATAGTTTGCAACACCGGTTAGCACTCCTGATACTAAAATATAGGTAATGGTACTGATAAAGAGAGAGCCTAAAATCCCGATCGGTAAATCTCTTTGCGGGTTTTTAGCTTCTTGTGCAGCAGTTGCAACTGCATCAAATCCTGTAAATGCTAAGAATACTACTCCTGCTCCGCCTATAATCCCAGAGATACCGAACTCTCCGAATTTTCCTGTATTCTCAGGAATAAACGGTATCCAGTTATTTACATCGACCTTAGTTGCACCGATTGCAATAAATCCAAGCAACACGGTCATTTTAATTACAACTATAATAGTATTGATTGTTGCAGAAGCATCAGATCCTAAAAAAACCACTATTGCAAGTAAGCCTACAATAATTGCCGCAGGAAGATTTAAAATACATGTAACTGAAGAGCCGTCCGGTAAGCTTAGCGCATTACCTGTCGGGCAGGTATACTGAGGTGCTAAAGTAATACCATAATCACCTAAGAAGCTTAGCATATAATCCGACCAACCACTAGCAACTGCCGATGCTCCT
The DNA here is from genome assembly GCF_000815465.1 of Candidatus Jidaibacter acanthamoeba. Taxonomy (NCBI): domain Bacteria; kingdom Pseudomonadati; phylum Pseudomonadota; class Alphaproteobacteria; order Rickettsiales; family Candidatus Midichloriaceae; genus Candidatus Jidaibacter; species Candidatus Jidaibacter acanthamoebae. Next base: position 61,093 of record NZ_JSWE01000092.1, read on the forward strand.
AAAATATAGGTAAGTAAAATCATCCCTGAAATTATCCATGCTACCAATTCACCTAGCGTGGCATAGGTATATGTATAGGAACTTCCGGAAATCGGAATAGCGGAGGATAGTTCTGCATAACATAAACCTGCACAAGCACAGGCAAGGCCGCTTAAGGCGAAAGAAATAACAACTGCAGGGCCGGCATAGTGGCCTGCCGCCGTTCCGGCTAATACAAATATTCCTGCTCCTATAATTGCTCCGATCCCAAGCATTATTAGTTGGAAAGCACCTAAAGACCTTTCCAGGCCATCTGAGCTATTTGCTTCTTTTACTAATTCGTCTATAGGTTTTCGAGTAAAATACCTTTTAAAACTCATTGTTATGCTCCTTTAAATTAAGCTAAATTATAATTTAGTGATTTTAGTATGTAGCAGTATTGGTGCTGCTATATATATGGACGAATAAGTACCAAAAGCAATACCTATTAACATAGCCATACTAAATCCGTAAATTACTTCACCTCCAAAGATGACTAATGCAATACAAACAACTAAAGTAGTAAGTACCGTCATTATTGTTCTTGAAAGAGTTTCGTTTAAACTTAGGTTGATCAGTTTTACAACATCCGTAAGTTTATATTTTCTAAAGTTTTCTCTGATTCTGTCAAAAATTACTACCGAATCGTTTATCGAATAACCGATTACGGTTAAAATCGCAGCAATGGAAGTTAAGTTAAACTCTTCACCTGAAATTATATAAAACCCTAAAGTAACAAAAGCATCATGAGCTAAAGCCAATATCGCGCCTACTCCGTATTGCCAGTTAAACCTGAACCAGATATATATCATCATGCATATTAAAGATAGCACGGTTGCTGAAAAGCCCTTGAATATTAAGTCTTTACCTACTTTAGGCCCGACATAATCAACTTTTCTGAATTCCACCTGCTTATCAAGGTGACGGACTAATAAATTTTTAACTTCTTCAACTTCCTGTTTCTGTTCCGCGTTATCTTTAGGTTGGATCCTAATCAAAATTGTATCCGCTTGGCCTAAATTTTGTAAAGTTGCACCTTTGTAGCCCGCATTGCTTAATAAATCTCTAAGGTCTTTCAGCTCGACTTCTTTTGAGGTTTTTATTTCAAATATTATTCCACCTGTGAAATCAATACCAAGGTTCAAACCTTTTACAAAAAAAAGCACACATATTATAAGTGTTAACACCAAACTGAATACAAATGCTATTGATTTTTTACCAATAAAATCAATCTGTGTACCGGCAGGTATTAATGTAATCGGGAACTTCATCTTTACCAAAATAAAAAATAAAGCCTGATTATATAAAAAAGATTATATATTTCAATAAAATTTATCGAGAATTTTTATCTACTGATTTTAAAAGGTGTTAAATTTGTGCTTTGCAGCTTATTTTAATTATCTTTTACTTCAAAAGGTAAATTATGCAAATTTGATGAGTATATGCTATCTAAAGCAAATTCCAGTTTATTTCTTTCTTTGTAAATTTCATACCAAACTCCGTATGTCAAAGGTTTAGGTATTTCCTTATCAAGGTTGCTCCTGCTCGCTATCGAATTAGTTGCGCTGCCTGAAGTGCTCAGTTTTTTTTGTTTAAAGTAACCGGTTATAGAAAATAATGATAACCAAAACCCTTTTAAAGAGAGCAGGCTAAATTTAGACGGTGTAGTTTCTAAATTAGTGAATAAAGTAACTGTTGCCATTTTATTCCTCATGCTTGATTTATTCTTGCAGGTTAACAATTAAAAGTTAACAAATGGTTAACGAATCACTAAGAGGAAAAAAAAATTTATTTAACGGGCGAAACTTTAACGACTGACTAAATGAATCTGCCCTTCTGTTTTTTTAAGTGCATAGCCTTTATATAATAATTCATTGGAAAATATAGCGGGAGGTAATGTATAAATAATTTCAATTTCAGCTTCGGTTGCGCTTTTGCTTAAAAGCTTTATCTGTAGTATTTCTTTGATCTCTTCTAAATCTTTTTTAATTTTCATCCACCGGGCAGGCTTGTTATATTTAACTATGAGTTTTGAAGAGTAGTATCGTTCATTATCAAATACTCTTTCACCTTTCCAATCGGCATCAATTTTAATAGTAAGCTCATGTGCCACACGCTTATAAAATTCTTTTTCGCTCTCATCTTTATTTCGTAAAAGCGAAGTATATCTATAATAATTATTGGTAGGATTCAAAAACCTTATGGTGATATCGAGTTTATTATCAAGTTCGGTGCTGAATATCGCAATCAAGCTTTCCGATTCATAGTCATCAAGTATCGAAGTATATTTTTCAAGAGGTGCCGACATTATTTCCTTGGGATTAATCGTGCCTATATCAATCAAATCTCCTTCGCTTAAAATATAATTCATTAAGCCTACTTTCAGCGAAGTTTCCTCCCAGGCATTTCTCCAATCATCGTTACTCCATATAGTGACATTACCGTCCTTGCTATGTAAAATCGGTATCAATAAAGCATTTTGTGCAGTTCTACCGACGTATTTTATCCCCGATGAATTTAAAAGGTTGCGGATTTTTTTATGGTTAAATTTATAAGTAATAGTTGCTTTATAGGAATGAGAAGTCATTCTTTCAGATTCAATTTCTGTGTAGTTAACAAAATCATAAGCATTGGTTCGATTAATTATGGAGCTGCTTTTATGGCGTTCATCAAATACTATAATATTATTCAGCAATTGATCCAAAGCTTCAATGCTTCCCGCTCTAAGTGCTTTATCGGTCGCTTCCTCTAAAGTTTCTCCTTCTGCATAAATATTAATATTTTTCACGGTAAAAATTTTTTGATCGCTGTGCTCTTCTTTCTCCTCGGAATATGTAATTTGTGCTAAAAATATAAAAAGAAGAGTAAAAGCAAGCCTGATAAGAACTGCGCCTATATTTTGCTTGTGGTTGGAATTATTTAACAATAGTATGTTCATAAAGTTTCTTATAAAATTATAAAAATGCAAAAACTAATTGAAAAGTTATGTGATTTTCTTCCTCTGCTTGTATTCATAATAGCTTATTACAAGAGTGATATTATAACTGCCACTACTTGCTTAATCATTGCTTCCCTTCTTTCTCTCTCAGTTATTTATATTATAAAGCGCAAGCTACCTAAGGTTATGGTTTTTTCTAATATTATTCTCATAATTTTCGGCGGAATCACAGTCTTTAGCGGAGACTCCACTTTCATTAAAATTAAGCCTACAATATTATATTTAATCTTTGCTTCAATACTTATATATGATCTTATCGCAAAAAAAGCTTTATTAAAACATTTGTTTGGCCAAGCATTTGAGTTAGATGATAAAACTTATCTTAATTTATCAAAACAATGGCTGGTTTTCTTTATTACCTGTGCGGTTTTAAATGAAGTAATCTGGAGAAATTTCTCTGAAAGAACTTGGGTTTCTTTTAAAACTTTCGGGGTGTTGGGTTTAACTTTTGTCTTTACCTTTTTGCAGGTTGTTGCTTTGCAAAAGAAAAGTAAAACTAACATCAAGTAAAGAATAGGGAGGGGTGCGATATTCGGTAAACCCGCAATATGCCGCGCCGAAAAGGTTAGTAATAAGTTCCAGGTATTTTTCTTCGGTTAAATCGGAAGGAAAAAGTTCCCTAATTGTTTTTGGATGATAGTTTACGGATTTATATACTAAATGCTTACAGGCAAAGCTGATGAAATGCTTAATTGGGTTTGCATAATCTTTTTTAGATGATAACTCACTCACTACTTGGATGGGTAGTTTTAAATTCAATTTATTTATAGTATTCATTAAAGAATTATATTTCTGCTCAATTGTTAAGAAGAATTTATTATCAACCTCAGCAGGAAAAAACTGCCTAGCTAAATCTAAATCGATAAGTTCTATTCCGATTAGTGATTTTAATAATAAGTCATAAACTACCGGTGAAGCGGTTAATAAGTTATTAAGTTTACTCGGCTCGGTTGCATTTAAAAATTCCTCTAAACCATACCATAAATTAAAGTTTAAAAATGTTCCTTCAATGGTGTTCACTTGAGAAATCGCTCTAATTCCTGATAATACTTCCCCGCTCGGATAAAACTTTGGGGTGAGCCATGGCTTGAAAGCCGCACTTTTACTATCCTCAGTTTTTCTGGAGCTAGGTCTGGAACTGAAATTGTTAGTTTTAACAAACAACCAATAAGGTGAAGCCGAAGATAAATAATTTTCAAGTGAGCTTAAATTATCTCCTTCTTTAAAAAGATCCTTAAAGGAAATAACCGAAGATTCGGCTAATTTAGTGACCTCAGGAAGAAAAGTATCTTCAATTTTGTGTAATTTAAAATTTAGTGTATGGAAGAAATATATTAAGGTGTTATCTACCGTATTAAATAAGTAACGTTTTTGATTACCCTGAATGGTTTGCTCGCTTTCAAAAATAGTTGGCCCGCCTCTGGATAAATCAAGCCCGTTGCCATGAAATATAGAAAGTTCCAAGTTTTGTTTTTCAAAATGCTTTTTAATATCCGTGGTAACTTTTTCAATTAACGGAAGGATAAAAATCCCTGCTTCTTTTTCCGAATCACTATATCCCAGCATTATCTTTATCGGCTTATTTCCCTGTATGTCTTGATAATGGCTGTTGTTTAAACAAGCTTGCATGATAGAGCGTGCATTAGTTATAGCCTCTATAGTTTCAAATAGAGGAACTATGGTCGGGTTCACTTTAAATATTCTGCATAGTGCAGCCGGGTTTAATATATCTGATATATTTTGGGTATCAGATATGATTAAGTTAGAAAAGATACGCGGAAATTTAGCAATCGCCTCAATTCTTAGGAATTCAGTTTGAATTAACGGGTAATCCTTCAGAAACTTATTTTCTTTAAAGGCTTTAAATAAAGTTTCTTTGAGTGAGCTATCTTGAATAATATCCGTATAGGTTATAGGTTTTTTAAAAAACTTAGAAATTTGCAGGTAAACCTCATCGTAAACTCTAGCATTTTGTCTTACATCTATTAAAGCAAGGTGGAAACCGAAAGTAGTCAGCTGCATGCTAAAGTTTTCCAACATTGTTCTGATATTAGGATATTGCTTCAGAGCCGCTTCATTTTTAAGCATAATATTATTAAAGAATGCTATAAAGCTTTTATAGTTTTCTTCTATATTTTTAATATCGCCGTGATATTGCACTAAAAGCAGCCTTAGCTGCATGATATTTTTATATAATCCGAAGTCAGGAATATCTTTTAGGATTAATTGATTTAATACCTTTATATGCCAAGCAATAACTGCCTTTGATTGTGCTTCAACTGCGTTTATCATAGTGAGAGCGGTAATATTCGGATTACCGTCGGCATCTCCGCCCGTCCAGCTTCTCGGTCTCATGAAATTATGTTTTTTAATTGTTTTTATGTCACTACTTGAAAATGTCTCAACTATTCTATTAATAAGTATAGGCAGGGCTTGATATAACTTATAAAAATACTCTAAATTATCTTTCACTTCATCTTCAACTGAAAGCTTGCATTTCGGTGTGAGCGGAGTTTGTATCAGCTCCAGCAAAAGAGCAGCCACAAACTTATCATCAAAAGAAGCCGAATTTTCTTCCAGGTAAATATGCAGTTTAGAGACTTTATATAACATTTCATGAGAAAGCGGCTCAGTCGGATGTGCAGTCAGCACCGGATCAAAGGTTATACCGGTTAGCTTTTTTAATAATGTAGTACTATCAATATTATCTTTATTTATGATGAAATTATCATATTTTTTTTTATACTCTGCAACAAACTCCAGGTTATTAATTAGGTTATTTAACAGCAGTTTAATTGTCGTGTATTGAATAAATTGTTGTAAGCATATTATTGCTTCCGTATTTGTCGTATTCTTAAGAAAGAAGGTATCTTTATCTTTTGAGCAATTAAACTCTTCTTCGAGCTTAAGCAAGGTTGGGTAATATGTGCTGATTACTTTTTGAAGTGTAGAAAACAATAAGTTTTTAAGATTGTATTTATTAGTACTCATTTAACTTTTCGGTTCTGTATAAGTGTTAATTTATATGAGTATAAATCAAATAGTTAGTGTGTTATATAAAAAAATGTTTTAACTTAATATTTATAGAATTTCAATATGTTAAAGACCAATAGGGGAGGAGAAATGAATACCAACTACGATTCTCATAAACTATCCGAGAATTTAATACATGCATTCATGGCTTACCAAAATGCTTTTAGTGAAATGGCGGCAAATATGGCCGATAAAATGAAAGCTGTGGAGCCGGATCCATTTAATTTATCCGATGCAACACGCAAGGCTATGCAAGAGATATATGTTCATCCGGAAAAGATGTTTGAACATAGCTTGGAGCTATATAAAGATTACTTAAAGCTTATGACTAATGTAGCGCAGAAGGCTGCGGGTAAAGAGATCGAACCTGAGTTTAAGGCCGAAGGTAAAGATAATCGGTTCATCGATGAAGCATGGGAGAATAACCCGTTCTTTAACTTTATTAAGCAAGCTTATTACCTGAATTCCGCTTGGGTAAAAGATGTAATGAAAGAATGCCACAATCTTGATAAAAAAGAAATTCATAAACTTGATTTTTTCATTAAGCAATTTATTGATGCAATGGCACCGACTAACTTTCCTCACCTTAATCCGCAGGTGATTAAAGAAACTTTGGAAACAAACGGGGAAAATATTGCCAAGGGAGCTGAAAATTTCTTAAAAGATGCGATAAGAAGCAAAGGTAATTTTTCAATTGCTACCACTGATTTTAAAGCTTTTAAAGTAGGTGAAAACTTAGCGATTACCGAAGGAAAGGTGGTATATCAAAATGACTTGATGCAGCTGATTCAATATGCACCAACAACTGATAAGGTAAAAAAAGTTCCTTTAATCATGATGCCTGCATGGATTAATAAATATTATATTCTGGATCTTAAGCCGCAAAATTCTTTTGTAAAATGGATTGTAGATAAGGGCTATACCGTATTTATGATTTCTTGGAATAACCCGGATGAAAACTTCAAAAGTAAGAATTTTGAAGATTACATGAAAGAAGGCCCACTTGCTGCGCTTAAAGTTGTGCAGGAAATAACCGAAGAAAAAGAAGTAAATTTCTTAGGCTATTGTCTAGGGGGTACATTACTTGCCTGTACTTTAGCTTACCTAAAAAGTAAGAAAGTTAATAATATTAAGTCTGCAACCTTTTTAACTACGCTGATTGATTTTGAGGAATGTGGTGATTTAGGCGTATTCATTGATGAAGAGCAACTTTCCATGCTTGAAAACAGGATGGATAAGAGAGGTTACCTTGACGGTTCCGAAATGGCGCAAACTTTCAGTATGCTAAGAGCTAATGACATGATTTGGTCGTTTTATGTAAATAACTACTTGCTTGGAAAAGAACCGTTTCCGTTTGATATTTTATACTGGAATGCCGATCCGACCAGGCTTCCATCTGAAATGCATTCATTCTATTTAAGAAATATGTATCAAGATAATGCACTAATAAAGCCAAACGGTATATCACTCTGCGGCCAAGGTATTGATTTAAGCAAAATTGATCTGCCTACCTATGTGCTTTCAACTCGTGAAGATCATATCGCACCATGGAAGGCTACCTATAAAGCAACTTCAACCTATAAAGGTGATGTAAGATTTGTGCTCAGTGCATCAGGACATGTGGCGGGAGTTGTCAATCATCCGAGCAAAAATAAATATAATCACTGGGTGAATGAAAAGTATGATGCAAACCCTGATACTTGGTTTAATAATGCTAAGGAAGTGGCGGGTTCTTGGTGGCTTGATTGGGACAAATGGCTGGAGCCTAAATCGGGAGAATTAGTTGAACCCCGTAAAATTAATGCTAAAGCTGCTATTGAGGCTGCTCCCGGTTCCTATGTTAAAAAACAGATTGTTTAGATATTAAGTTAAATTAATAGTTTTGAAAAGCGCGCCCTAATTTACTTTAGGCGCGTTTTTTTATATTATGTTTACCCTTCTGCTTTTGAAGTTCTAGCCGGAGGTAAGCCGAATTTATTTTCTCTATTAATGTCGGAAAAGATAGTTAAGCTATGTATCTATAATATGTATACTTCCCTATAACATATAATATAAATAAAAGTATAATAAATAACGGTATTACAGCGATAATATATTCCGTTTTTGTAGCTTTATCAGGACGTGCACCAAATTTATTATCCCCCTTAGTCCCGTCGGTTAAAAAAAGTGCTAGTTCAAAGAAAGCTTGTACACCGGGGATAAAAGACAGTAATACCCACCCACCTTTAGAATTTAAATCATGTAGCCTTTTTATTCTTAATATAATCATATTAATAAACCCAATACAACAAGGGATACCAAAAGCAGCTAAAGCAACATATGAATTAGCATCTTTAAATTTTTTTATAACACCAGGAAAGATAATACTTAAACCGTACATGATGGCTATTAAACTGAAAAATACAGCGATTACAATCAATAAATTTAACCCGGTTCTAGCAAAATATCTAATTCTATTTATCCTTGAAGGAATATTAAAAAAAATAATTTTTTCAAATAATTAGTTTAATTTTCTTGTTATGTTAGTCATAAGTTATAATCATATTTAAAACTTGCCTATTATATATCTTTATTTAAAAAATACCAAATAGTTTTTTAAATGTCGACTATTATGAAATGTTTTTCAAGAAAATCAAGAAATCATTAACAAATTTTTAACTCTTCGCTCTATCCACCGAATGGACGCAATTAAGTGCCCTTACCGCTGTGATTAAACCGACAAGTTGCTGTGTACCTTTAATCTCAATATCAATCAGTAATTCAAAAAAATCCAGTGAACGACCGACTACTTTTATATTGGTAATATTAACATCCTGTGCGGCGATACAGCTCGTGACCGCTGCCAGCCCTCCGGTTTCATTAGCCACTACTACCTTAATTCTTCCGACATAAGCTTCATCTCCAGTACCTTCCCAGCCTACATCTATCCACCTTTCCGGTATGCTTGAGAAGTTCTCCAGCATCTCACAATCCAGCGTATGAATAGTAATTCCTTTCCCTGTGTTTACGATCCCGACGATTCTATCGCCCGGGAGCGGATGGCAACAACCTGCAAAGTGCACTGCCATGCCGGGAATCAAGCCTTTTATAGGCAAAGATTGGCTTGCCTCTTCTTTTTTAGGTTTAAAGCGTAGTAGAGAAAGAGGATTTAAAGATTTACGTGCAGGTTTTTCTTCCGGATGAATCGCCCTCAACACTTCAAGCCTGTTTAATATACCGTCTCCCACCGAAACTAAAATATCTTCAATAGTTTTGCATTGGAACTGTTCGCAAATCGGTTCAAGATCTTTCTCTTTATATTCTTTTCCGGCTTGCTCAAAAGTTTTAGTTAAAATAGCCCGACCGAGATTAATATATTCTTCCCTCTGTTTAGAGCGAATGAATTTTCTGATTTCCGCTCTTGCTTTGCCTGTTATAACGATTTTCTCCCAGGTTGGAGAAGGCATCGGCACTTTAGAGCGTAAGATATCGACTTGATCACCGTTTTCAAGCTCGGTTTTAAGCGGTACTATCCTACCGTTAACCCTGGCTCCGATACAGCTTAAGCCTACATTAGAGTGAACGGCAAAAGCAAAATCAATCGGGGTGGCGCCTTTAGGCAGTGCAATTAAATCACCTTTGGGAGTGAAGCAGAACACCTGATCATAATACATCTCAAGCTTAGTATTCTCCATAAACTCTTCGGGAGAGGAGGCATTTTCTAAAATATCCAGGAGTTCTCGTACCCATCTGAACTGGGTGCCTTCATGGCCGTAAGGATTATTTTGTTTATAAGACCAGTGAGCTGCAAAACCAAGTTCGGCAACTTCATGCATCTCATAAGTTCTGATCTGAATTTCAATGCATCTGCGCTCCGGACCCATTACGACCGTATGCAGGGATTGGTAGCCGTTAGCTTTCGGTGTACTTATATAATCTTTAAAAGTTCCCGGTATAACATGGTATTTGGAGTGCATTACCCCAAGTGCATGGTAACAATCCTCAATATTATCAATTAAAATTCTGAAGGCAATAATATCGGATAATTGTTCAAAAGTAACATTCTTGCGTTCCATCTTACGCCAAATAGAGCAGGAAGTTTTTTCTCTACCGTGTACCTCTGCTTTTATTCCCGATTGAGCAAGTATACCGGTAATTTCGTTAACAATAGTATCTACCAGAGAGCATCCTTCTTTTCTGAGGAAAGTCAGTCTGCTTAGGATAGATTTCCTCATATCCGGATGCAGCTCGGCGAAAGCTAAATCCTGTAATTCATTTTTAAATTTATGGATACCGATTCTTTCAGCAAGTGGTGCATAAATCTCCATAGTTTCATGAGCGATTCTAAGCCTTTTATCATCACTGCCCATATAGCTTAGAGTGCGCATATTATGCACTCTATCGGCAAGCTTTACAAGAAGAACCCTAATGTCCTTAGAAATTGCCAGTAATAATTTTCTGAAATTTTCAGCCTGCTTAACATTTTCCGGTTGGTTTTCAATTTTGTTTAATTTAGTTACTCCGTCGACTAGCTTAGCTACTTCCTTGCCAAAGGTTTTTTCAATGTCTTCAATGGTTACATGAGTATCTTCTACGGTATCATGCAGTAGAGCGGTTATAATTGAGGCGGTGTCGATGTTTAAATCCAGTAAAATATCAGCAACTGCAAGCGGATGAAGAATATAAGGCTCACCGGAAGCGCGAAACTGTGGCTTATGTGCTTCATAAGCCATATTAAATGCAGCCTCGATTTTAGCTACCTTTGCTTTAGATTTGGATTCTGCGATCCGCTTAATTAATTTTTCTTTTTCCTGTAAAACAATCGGTTCCATCTAAGCGCCTTATATAGGAGTAGTAGTACTCTATTAATTTACATTATAATTAATCACAAGAAAAGAAAACCTTAGGAAATTTTTAAACTCAATTTGCAAAAGTTTTTATTTGGGTTAATAGTATATAAAAAACTATTTGATTAAGGGATTATGAGTTTAAGTCAACTTCAATTAGATGAAATTAGAGAAGCAAAGCAATTTAAGAAACAAACCTCAAGAGCAACCGTAGATGCACTTGAAGAAATACTTTTTGAACCGATCAAGGTTTTGGATCACGGCTTTGTAAGAGTAATAGATTACATGGGTGATGATTCTGCAATCGTCCAAGCGGCAAGGGTTTCATACGGTAAGGGTACTAAGAAAATTAATGAGGATAAAGGGCTTATTAATTACTTAATGCGCCACTGGCATACCACCCCGTTCGAGATGTGTGAAATAAAGTTGCATGTAAAACTTCCTATATTTATTGCAAGACAATGGATAAGGCATAGAACTGCAAATGTTAATGAATATTCCGCTCGTTATTCTATTTTGGATAAAGAATTCTATATCCCGGCACCGGAAAATTTAGCCATGCAATCACATACTAACAGGCAGGGTAGGGGAGGAGTTTTAGAGGGCGAGGAAGCAGCCAGAGTACTAGAAATTTTAAAAAATGATTCCGAACAAAGCTATAAGCATTATATGGAAATGCTTAACCTTAACGAGGAGACTAACGAAGTATTAGATCCGAGCCGTGCAGGGCTTACTCGTGAACTTGCCAGGATGAATTTGCCGGTGAATTATTATACTCAATGGTATTGGAAGGTGGATCTGAATAATCTTCTTCACTTTTTAAGGCTTAGAGCGGATGCGCATGCTCAATTTGAGATTAGAGAATATGCTAATGCTATTATTTCAATCTTAGAAAAATGGCTACCGCTGACTTTTGAAGCATTTAAAAATTATCGTTTGAATTCAGCCTCGATTTCCGAGCAGGGCATGGGTGTGGTAAAAAGAATGCTTGCCGGCGAAAAGGTAACTCAAGAGTTAAGCGGTATGTCTAAGCGTGAATGGGATGAGCTTATGATGGTACTTGAAAAGTAATATAAATTAATACGTTAAATTATATTTTATTTTACCTGTCTTCTTCTAAAGAGTAGAAATAGTATAGATTATAATGCTTTAACTGAAAGTATTAAAATAAGTTTAGTTTACTTGAAAAGGAGGTTATTAAGATGAAAGCTTTAATTCAAAGTCCTGAAAGTATAATAAATAAAGAAATTGAAAAAGCCTGTTATGAGGCAATGAGGTTAGTTTTAGAAGAAAACTATGAGTTAAAAAATGACTATGATAAGGTAGCCAAGATTGAGCAGGGAATGAAGAAAATTTTTGTTCCCGTGCTAGCATCATCAATTCTTAATAGGTTAAAAGTTGAGGAAATATCTGAACCTATGATTGCACGTGTGATTTCGGCAGGAGATGAAGCAGGGGATGGGAAGGGTAGTTTAAATAATGCGCTTGAAAAAAACATATTAGCTCAACTTGAAAAGCTTTCAGGCTCAGAAAATTCTGAAGAGCAAAAAGAAGCAGTAAAAAGCTTTGATGATTTTTATAAAGAAATGGCTAAAGATTATAACGCAAAATGTAATCAAAGAAGATTACTTGTAAAAGAGTGTATTTCCCAATCTAGTCCGAAAATAGGTAATTTCGGATGTTTGTTAATTTACTCCATAATAGGAGCTACACTCGGTTCGGCTCTTACTTACTGGAATGAATATAAATCACAGGAAGCATATTCCGTAGCCATTTATGGTGCTGTTGCACTTGGAATAACTTCGCTTTGTACAATTGCTTGGAATACGCTTTTTCCGAGTAAATCAAAAGAGCAATTATTAACAGAAGAAAGTATACTTAATATGAATGAGGTAAAAAGTAAATATTTTAAATGTGTAAATGAATTTGTCGGTGCTTATAAACATGAATGCTCTTTGCTTAAAGGTGAAGGCGAAGGCAAAAAAGTTAAAGAGATTACAGAAGAAGTTTGTTCAGAAAAAATGAATAAATGGAAAGATAGATTGGAAGGATTGAAAAAAGCTGTTCAGGGTAATGAAGGGCACGTTTCATCAAGTAGAGGATAGTTAAATACAACTGTTAAAATCATAAAGCATGAAAGTCTGCCCGATTCTTCGGGCACCTTTGCATTTTGCTATATGTAACTTCTTTTCCTTAGGCAGTAGTTTAAGTAACGGGATACTAATTAATAAGTACCTTGAGTTGCCGAAATTTATATTAAAGTTTTTATGGTGCAGTTCTATCTGATAAAGTACATATTCTTTGAAACCAAAGAACCCGGGATCAGCAAGGCCTGAGTAGTAAAGTTTTAAGCTATCAATATTATTATGAACCTCAGGAAAGGTAAGTGCATATTCCAGCTCTTGACCTATATCAAAATCACTATCAATTAAAATTTCTTCTCCCCTATCCTGAGCCATAAAATTAAAATAAGCTACATAAAACGGGTGGGATAGAGCTGTGGTAACTAAGTAGGCTGTAAGTAAAAGAATAGTTACTCCTTTTATAAATAGTGATCCCCTATTTAGTAAAAAGTCCAGTGAGTAGCCTGCCGTAATACAAAGAAACGGGAAAATCGGTAATAAATGCCTAAGTCCTATATTCATGTTGAAAGTTGTGCTTGCTAAAAGCAGCGTAAATATCACGATAACCGGGACTACTACTTTCCAATTTTTTTGGCTGATAAATATTTTTATTAATAAGCAGCAGCCCAATAGCCCTAAAGCTAAAACAAGTAGGGGAGTCTTAAATAAAGCCGCAGCAGGGAAGAAATACCAAACTCCTTGAAATAGTAAAACTTTACCGAAAATATACCCGGCATAGACATAAGCGATACGGTCACTTAAATCTGATAAGCCATGAAAAAATTCAGGAAACGGTAAAATTTTTACGGTAAATAATTTATTGACCAAGTTTTCGCTTAATCCTAGATCCGATAAGACGGCTTTTAAGGCGCTTACTTTTTCAGGAGTTAAAAAATAAGGATAAGATAAAGTTGCAAGCTCAAAATTATAAGTATACCAAATTGTAATGAAAGTAATTATGCTGATTAATATAATTGATGTAACTCTTGCTCCGTTAAACCCTCTTGAAACTTTGCCGGTTGCATAGTCTTTAGCAAGTATGACGGGTGCGGCAACCATTAGAAAAAAAATAGCACCCGAAAATTTTGCTACCACAAGTAGCGCAAAAGAAAAGCCAAGCAATAAAGTATTTTTAAATGAAGCACTCTCTAACCAATTCAGTAAGGAAAAAATCGTGCAGACTAATAATGCACACATCGGCATATCGGTAGTGGCAAGCCCGCTATTTGCAAGTATTATCGGAAGTGTGGTATAAAACAAAATTGAGTATAATGCAGCATAGCTACCTATATGATTTTTAACATATATAAATATGACTAATCCGCAGAGAAGAAAATAAGGCAGTATGCCTAAGCGGCTTAAAAACACCATTTTCTTATAGTTATCATGGCTCTTAGCAAAAAATATCTGCTGACCGCCAAGGTTCCTTCCTTCAAAGCTCTGCTTATAACCGCTATTTTCATTGAAGGGATGGGAATACTTAGTATAAAATTCTTCACTCAAACTTGCTCCTCCCAGATAAGGAAGAATTGCAACCGATAACCTTGCCAGCGGTGGATGCAGAGCTTCTAAATAATAAGTTCCGTTCTCAATCAGTTCTAAACCGGTTGCAACATGCACTAATTCATCAGGAGAAATAGTAAGCTTATCATATGTTAATATAATCCTTATGCTTCCTACTAAAAGAAGAATAAAAGCTATAAAATACAAAAGTTTATTGGTTGAGGTTTTCATTGCTTGCTAATTTGAATTAAAACGATAATACTCAAATAAGTATAAAAATAAATTATTTCTTTTATTTTTTAAAATATGCAACTTGACCTATTAAGATTAATCAATAAAATAAGCGGTGCCTTTAGGATACTATGGCCGAGTAGCAAAGTGGTAATGCTGCGGATTGCAAATCCGCCACTCGTCGGTTCGATTCCGGCCTCGGCCTCCAAAATTAAAATCCTTTTTTTATTCCTTGTTTTCTTAATTCTCTCCAATACTTCTTATTCGAAAGAAAACTTATTTAGAGACCCGCTTATTAATGCGGCAAATAACGGCGACCTGGCCATGGTAAAAAAAATTGCAACTTCAGGGTATCCACTTGATATACAAGGTGAAATAAATGCCACTGCTCTGATAAGAGCCGCCTATATGGGGCATACGGAAGTGGTGAGATATCTGCTTAAAAAGGGAGCAAACCCTGATCTACAGGATATGGGAGGTGCTACTGCTTTACACTTTGCAGCTAGAGAAGGCCATTATGAAATAGTAAGTTTACTAATTGATTATAGCGTTTATGGAGAAATCCCTGATTTTGAAGGATATACTCCTTCCATGCGAGCTATACTCAATGACCGCGTTAAAGCATTCGAAGCACTGCTTAATACTCTCGACTTAAAGAGGAAAAATGATAAGGGAGAGGATATATTAACTTTAGTTAGGCGATCATCTGGCACAAAGATTAAAGAACTGGTTAATAATAAACTAGCCATGAATAATTCTGTTCTAAATCCGGTACCTGAAGCTAGTTTAAGTACTGAAGAAAAAGTAATCAAAAATAAAAAAAATATCATTATAACGGATGACGGAGATAAACCGAAAGGCTCTTTTTTCAGCACCATTCGTCAAAAAATATTTAAGGCTAAGCCCAATACTATACCGGATGATAATAAAGTGATCATTACAATTGATAATAGTTTTGATAGCTACATAGCGCAAAAATCTTCAAATAAAATTAAACTCAAGAAAGCAAGAAAAGTTAAAATTACTGAGGCTGTAAGGGTAGAAGATAGCTCAGAATAAGTAATATACTTTTAGTTCGAAGCGGCTGTAAGGCAACTTATAAATATTAAAAAATAATTAAAATTTGAAGCACCCTCTTTATTTATATAAAATTTTAGTTATGATACATATAGATGGGTAAGAGGTTAGAGGGTTAATGGAGTTTTTAAAGAAGCTGGGTGCGGCAAAAATCTCTGCTATTATTGGTGCTGCAATAATAGTGATAGCTTTCTTTATTTTTCTGGTTTTTAAAATGTCTTCGGCGGTTTTAACTCCGCTTTATTCAAATCTTTCGATAGAAGATGCAAGTATGATCGGAATGAAATTGCAATCAATGGGAATAAAGTATGAGAACAACACAGAAGGTACTGAGATAAGCGTACCCAGTGATAAGCTTTTAATGCTTAGAATGATGTTCGCTCAAGAAGGGCTTCCGACTTCCGGAAATATTACAGGTTATGAAATTTTTGATCGTAATGATGCATTAGGTACTTCGCAATTTGTCTATAACGTTAATTTAGTAAGGGCATTGGAAGGTGAATTGGTGCGAACTATCAGCAGCCTTAACCAGATTGAAAATGTAAGAGTGCATCTTGTTATACCTAAAAAAGAATTATTCTCAAAAATCGGTTCCGAGCCTTCAGCATCGGTAGTACTTAAAATGAAAGGGAATCAAGTGTTAAGTAAGCTTGAAGTGGCTTCCATTGCCAATTTGGTCGCAACTGCGGTGCCCGGACTTAAAATTGAGAACATAACTATAGTTGATAACCTCGGTAGGCCTTTGAAATTGGGGGCTGAGGATACGAGTGCGGCCAATCTTGCTTCTACTGCAATGGAAATGCAGCTCAATATAGAAAATAAACTCAAGCAGGAAATTGAAAACTTACTGGAAAGAACGATCGGGATCGGAAAAGTTAAAGCTAATGTTGCCGTAGATATGGATTTGGATCGTGAGGTTATCAGCTCAGAGATTTATGACCCGAGTAGTCAAGTAGTGAGATCGCAAAAAAGCAGTGAAGAGAATGAAAATGATACAGAGCCTAGCGGTGTGGTCGGTGTTTCATCAAATATTCCGAATGCTAAGCAAGGGACGGCGGCAGGCAGTTCAAGACAGCGCTCAAGGACTGATGAAATTATCAATTATGAAATTTCAAAAACCGTCAGTAATAAAGTTATAGAAAACGGAAAGGTAAAAGCCTTATCGATTGCAGTGCTTGTTGACGGTAATTATGAAATCGATCCGACTACCAAGCAAATGAAATATAACGAAAGAAGCCAAGCTGAATTAGATAAAATAAAATCGCTGATTATTTCAGGTGTCGGAGTAAACATTACGAGAGGTGATAAAGTAGAAGTTATAAATATGCCTTTTGCTACCGATTTCGTTGATGCTCCCGTTAAGGAAGGAATGTTTGATTTCATTAAAAATGATATACAAAATATCGTCCAAACGGTGGTAATCGGAATAGTGCTGATATTAATGGTTCTTTTAGTAATAAGGCCGCTTGTATTGCGTTCCTTAGAAAAAGCTAAGAGTGTAATTCAAGAACAAGGATTAACCTCTGATGTTATGGCAAGCCTGGAACAGGAAATGAAAGGAATGGCTAAAGGATTAGCTGATACGAAAAACATGGCTTTGGGGAATGGTTTAATGTCGGGAGGAACTAATGCCGGCACCGACCAAACTACTTTGGAAGAGCAAAAGCAAAGGAAAGAAGGGGTGACTAAACGATTTAACGAACTCGTTGAGAAAAACCCGGAGGAGACGGTATCCTTGATTAAAAACTGGATATACCAAGAATAATAAGGGGTAGGGAGAAATGAAAAATAAAGGGGTTGAAAAGGCGGCAATGTTAATTATGACATTGAATGATGACCTTGCTACTAAGATATTTTCAATGCTTGAGGAAAGTGAGATTAGAGAAATTTCTTTAGCAATGTCGAATTTAGGAAGTATTCCTCCCGAATCAATTGAAAAGTTAATTAGTGAATTCAGTGTTGAGATTACCGAAAACCTATCATTAGTCGGAAATATAGAAAATACGGAGCGCTTCCTTAGAAAAATATTAGGTAAAGATAAGGTAGATGCAATCCTTGAAGATATCAGAGGCCCAGCGGGTCGGAATATATGGGATAAACTCGCCAATGTCGGAGAAGAGTTGCTCGCTAATTATCTAAAGAAGGAATATCCGCAAACTGCAGCCTTAGTTTTAAGCAAGCTTGACCCTGTGCAATCTTCTAAAGTTCTTAGTTTATTTAGTCCCGAGTTTGCTTTTGAAGTAATTAAGCGGATGCTGGTTATGGATACGGTTAAAAAAGAAGTATTAGAAAGAGTAGAGAAAACTTTAAAATCAGAATTTATAAGTAGCCTCAGCAAAACCCAAAAACGTGATAATAATCAAATTATAGCTGAAGTATTTAATAACTTGGAACGAAATGTGGAAGAGAAGTTTATGGGGATGCTTGAGGAATATAGCGTAGAAGCGGCAGAGAAAATCAGAAGCCTGATGTTCACCTTTGAAGATCTTAAGAAAATTGAAGGCAACGGTATTCAAACCGTGCTTAGAGTTATTGATAAATCTAAACTTGCGCTCGCATTAAAAGGAGCTTCTGAAGTAATCAGAGATTTGTTTATAAAGAATATGTCGCAAAGGGCTGCTAAAATATTATTAGAGGAGATCGAAGGTATGGGTCCGGTGAAATTGAAAGATGTTAATGAAGCACAGACTGCAATCATTAATTCGGTCAAGGAATTAATCAATAAAGCTGAGATAGAGATTGCAACCGGCGAAAACGGCGATCAGATGGTGTATTAATATGACAACTGCAAGGTTCCCGTTTACTGAATTCGGAGCGTCATCTTATATTCTTACTAATGATGACAATGCTTTATTATTTAATGATAATTCAGAAGTTGAGAAAAAAACAAATGATGATTTAAAAGATATATTTTATTCTCAAAAAGATTTAGAGGATGCGAAAAAGCAGGCTTTTAAAGAAGGCGAACTCCAAGGGATCGAAAAGCAAAAAGGATTAGAAGAGCAATTTAAACATACAATCCTTACTACGCTTAATAGTATAATGGAAAAAATTAATGAACTAAGTTTGAATATTAATTCCGATCAGGATGGGTTAATTCAAGGTTGTGCCGAGCTTGCTTTTGCTATTGCCGATAAAATTAAAGGAAGCGCTGAACAGTCAGCTGATGAAAACTCTATTATTAATTTTATAAAAGATAATTTTAACCATTTTGCCGATGAGCCGGTATTAAATATTAAATTAAACCCGGAAACTTATTTACATATTAAAGATGAGATAGAAAAAGCGTATAGTGAGCATAATTTTAAAGGAAGTTTAATGTTTGCTATCGATCATAGCTTAGGTAGAGAGGATTGTGCGGTTGAGTTTCAAGATGCATGCATTAAAAAATCCAAACAAGAAATCATTGCCGCTTTAGATAATATATATGCAAAATATTTTAAAGCAGAAAAATATGAAAATGATGTTGAAAATAATTTAAAACAAACTGAAAATAAAGAATAAATGGTAGCAGTTAACGAGGAGCATAGTATATGACGGAAAATACGGAAAATTTAGGCAGCAGCCTTGAAGGTGATATTAACTTGCAAGTAGTATATGATATCCCGCTACAGATTTCAGCAGTGTTGGGCAAAGCTGAAATGAAAGTTAACCAACTGGTTAAGCTTACCCGCGGAGCGGTAATCGAGCTTGATCGTAAGGTCGGAGATGCAATTGATATTTATGTTAATGACCGCTTGGTAGCTAAGGGGGAAATAGTGCTTGTTGACAATAAAATCGGTATTACTTTAACTGAGCTTATAAACAAAGAATAAAACTTTCTTAGGCTTACCATAAGTAAAGAGAATTTATATTATACTTACAAGTGATATGAGATATATAATTTAAAAAATTGCGTTAATTTAAATAAGTGGTAGCGGAGGAGGGACTTGAACCCCCGACAAAAGGAGTATGATTCCTCTGCTCTACCAGCTGAGCTACTCCGCCGTAATGATTTCAGAAGAGAATCTAATAACAATTTGCTCTTTTTGCAACTGCTTTTTTATATTTTAGGGACTAATATGCTCTATTCTCATACTTCTTAACTCTAAAGCGAGCGTATTGAACGAAGATTTTCAACTATCGGAGAAGAGTATTCCTCAAGAGAACTAAAGCGGATTGTGCCTTCATAGCCTTGGGATTTGCTAATCATTGAAAATAAGTTTCTTATCTCTTCTTCAAAATCGAAATTGAAAATAGTTTTGGACTTTAACTTTAAGAACAACAAAGTAATATTTTTATTCTTGGTAAATAATCCGTCCAATACTATTTTCCCCGACTGCACGGTATCAAGTTCAATTATAAAGCGCCTGACTAATTCTTTGGGTTCTTGTATAGGCTTCTTGATAAAAAATTTTATGAAATATAATATTTCGTTATGAATGATGGGAGCAATTATAACTTGCCACGGCATGTTTAAGCTTAGCTCATATATGCGGCCGGTAACAATTTGAATTTTTTCTCCTAAATTCTCCTCCTCTACTCTTGCCGGTTTCTTTTGGAAATTAACTAATAAAATTTGTGCAAGATTGATAGCTAAAAAATCATCATCGATATCAAGCTTGAGTTTTAATAAATCTAAATAGTCAATAGGTGGAGCGGATCGGGGAATAGGCTTATGTTCCATACTATCCAGAAACTGTAGCATTTCATTTAGGTTATTAAGCTTTAAAGCTTCAACTTCCAAAGGTAAAATTGCACTTAATTCAAGATAAATAAAATCCTCGTTTTTAAACTTCAGTTCATGATTACTGAAAGTAAAATTGCCGATAATAGTTTCTAAGATAGCTTCGCTAAATTTATCGTTAGAGTTTATTGTTGCAGATAAAATTATTTTATTTTCCGAAGATAGGTATATTACCGATTCGTCATACTCGGTGATTTGCAGCAATTTAAATTGAAATTTGCTTCCTTCGTAAAAGATTCCTTCTAAGTTGCTTATATTTTTAGGCAGATGGCCTGAAATGACTTCTAAAATATTAGGGTTGTCAGTAATTAGTTTTAAGTTTCTTTTATTGACCAGTATTGCATGTATAAATTCAGGGGTTTTATCGATTTTAAACGCTTGCTCAACATAGGTGTTTTTTTTGTATGGTTTATGTCTCCGTACCAGGTTAAAAGTCGTAAACGCAGCTTTATTTTCAGAATTTAGAGCGTAAATCTTGAGCTTAACGTCCTCCCCCTGTATATAAGGCTCAATAGTCAGTTCCGTGCCGGTCTCATAATTTAGCTTTGATTTAAGTATCACTTCACCAAGCGCGGTTTTTACCGTAATCTGTTGTTTATCTACGCTTACAACCAGTCCTTTAATCCGTGTTTTAGGTTTTTGTCTTATCAAGCTTTGCGGAAATGAGGTTATCAGGTTTTCATACCCTATCGGGTCGATTGGTCTTATTGGGCGTATGCCGGTTATTTGATCTGACTCATCCATATCAATTATAGTGCATAAAATATTTATAAATTAATAAAATTAAACCAAAGCTAATCGGGATGCTTAAATTATCATCCATTTTAAATTTTTTGGAATAAAGCTCAACAAGCGTAGTAACTGCAGATGCTATAACCAGAATAGTTAAACTATAGCCGATCTTCTGTAACATAAATACATATAAAACCTCTGAAATAATTAGAGCGGAAATAAAAAATGTAATGCTTCCTTCTAATGTTTTATTATATATAGGACGTTTGCCTATGCTTTTACCGACTATTGCGGCTAAGGTATCTGAAATGATTAAAATACTAAAGCTAATTATAAAAATTTCCGCATCAAAAATAAATGAGCAAAGGGCAGCAGAAATCATCATATAAGTCGCACCGCTCAAATTATTTATTTCATGTTCGCGATAAATAAAATTTAGCTTAATTATATTTAAAAATTTTCTTATTTTTTGACCGACCGGTTTTTTGCTGATTCTTAAACTATCAAATAAAGTGAGTGATAGAGCTAAAGTAAAAAAGACTGCTTGCATGAAACCGATCGGAATGAAAAATAAAGAAAGCGGAACCCATATGGAAGATAAGTGTATGAGTTTCCTAAATATCTCATTAGTTAAATTTTGTTTATGCTGCATTTTTTCCAAGGTATCTTATGTTGTTAATATTTTATAGGAATGATATTATAAATATATAATAGCTAAAAATCTTTTTATGCAAAATTTAATTTATATAATAATTGCGGCAAGCATATTAATACTATTTTTAATAATAGTAATAAGCATTCTTATATCTAAATCCGAGCAAAAGAAGGTGAATAAATTGGTTGAAGAGATTGTTAATGAATCTCCTTTCCGTAAAAGTGACCCTAAAGCAATCAGGCCGCATAATGAACCGCTGGCACGTAATAAACTTGCAGAGAAGTTAAAACAGGAAGAGATGGAATCGGCGGTTAGCATATATAATCCTAAAGGTCTGGACAAACAATTTGAAGACGCTAAGATCGTCGGCCTTGCTGAGCCTAAAGGTTTTTGGTCAAGGTTTATCATGGGTCAGAAAATGAGTTATATTATGGCAAGACTGCAGTTTCAAAATAATTCACCTAATAATGGGTTTTGGACTAATTTAATAAAAGCCCAATCAGCTTCTCAAGGTAAAAGCCAGGGTAGGGGTAGGTAAGGTTTGTAATAGTATTGAAATATAAAATTTGGCTTGATCGCATTTTGCCTTTAGTAATGTGAGCGTTTTTAATCTGACTATGAAGTTGTAATATCTTTGCAACTTGCCTCTCTTCAGCTCCTTCATCCTCTTCTGCCTAATGTTGCCAAGCCTTGTTTAATCAGCTGCTCTAAAGTTATTTCGTTATTCTGATTATATATTTCCGTCAGCACCCTATAAGCTTCGCTACGATTAAATCCTAAATTTGAGAGGGCGGAAAGAGCATCTCCTACTATATTTTGTGATTGTGAGGCAAAAGCGGAGGATTTGTTTGGTGAACCCCCGGTTAAGCCACCGGATAGCGAAGTTATGCCTTCTTTGTTTTGCAGCTCGTTAACAATACGAGAGGCTAGTTTAGCTCCAATCCCTGATACCTGCTTAAAGCTATTATAGTCCTGAGCTAAAATTGCGCTGATCAGTTGGTCGGGAGTTAAGATGCCTAATATGGAAAGTGCCATCCTAGCCCCTACACCTTGCACGGTTTGTAGCAATTTAAACCATTTCTTTTGGGAAGTATTGGTAAACCCGTATAAAGTGAGCTGATCTTCTTTTACAATCATTTCAGTAAGAATAGCTAAATTTTGGTTTATATTAAGGGATGCCAAGGTGCTACCCGCGCAATAAACTAAGTAACCCACCCCGTTTACATCAAGAATTAAATGATCATCTTCTATTGAGTCAATAATTCCGGTAAGTTTACCTATCATATATAAATTCACATAAGTTTTTTATATAGAGCCATAAAAAATGATTTACTGCAATAAAAGTTGTTGAATTATTTGTAATAATAGGCATAATGCAGTTTCATATTGTGCCCGCATGATGGAATGGTAGACATAACGGACTTAAAATCCGTGGGGAGCGATCCCTTGCCGGTTCAAGTCCGGCTGCGGGTACCATTTATTCCTTATTTTTTCAATATTCACATTTTATTAATAAAAATTCTATTTAACTAGTAAATCTTATAAATTATAATTATTTTTATATTATTAATTTAGGTGAATTGATATGCTTAATACCCCGTTAAAAAATACTAATTTAACTCTCTCGTTTCCAATTGAACAAGACCCGGAAAGTGAAACATTAATGATATATAACACGCTTCCTGCGGCATTTGAGAGAGTAAAAGTTGATGTCGGCTTCATTGGCGTGGAACCGGGCGAGCTACAGGAAGAGGGGAAATATGAAAATTTAATTGAACGTTTGAAGGCGGCAGGATTTGATGACGCGGAAACGGTAGCCGGTAATGCAATGGAGTTATCGGAAATCGGAGGAGACATGTGTACATCCAGCTTTTCCACTAAGATGGATTTTAAACGAAATGAAGTAAAAGGTTCTATTAAAAATTTAGTGTTTTGTTTGAATAGACAGCCACAAGTATTACAAGAAGAAATGAAGAATACATTTAAAGATATTAATAAAATGTTTAATTTTGCGATAGAAAATTATAACAATATAATTAGCTCGGGAGAAGATGAAAAAGCTCGTTTTTTTGAAAATCATCCAAACCTAAAAGATATGGTATATCTATTGGACAAAAATGAATTTCCGTATTCTCTACCGCATATATTATTAACCAAAACTAAAGCTGAAGCCGGATATAACAAAGAAATATTGTTTAACGCTTATAATCATGAAAGCGTTCTTAGTGCTACATTTATGCATCAGGATATATTTAATATAATTACCGCTGACTATAAACCGGGATTTACTATTTATGCCTCAAGCGGAGTAAAAAAAAGTGATGATATAGCAGTATCTTTTCCGGACGGGGAGGTTTTTATGGTGTTACCAAGTGAAAGCTCGGAAATTGCGAGGGCAGGTATAGTTCATGAAGCGGCGCATAGTATGTTTTATATGCTTTTTTCAAATGATAATAAACCTTTCGGCAAAAATGATTATTTTATGCAGGAATTATACCTGAAAGCTGAGCGCAGTACTTTGGAAAAACTGGCTGAAGTATTAGGTTTAACTGAAGAAAATTCTGATTTTTCAAGTTATTCGAATCGTGAGCTTATTGACTTGATCAAGAATAAATCCCTACTGGGTTTATTTGCTTTTAAAGAAGCTTATGATCAATTTAATTCAAGTAAAATTGATGACATTCAATTGAGTAATCATGTAAAGGAATTAATTAAAAGATTTAGTGATAAGTCTGAAGAAGATCTGGAAAATATCTACCAGATGACTGGTAAAGAGCAGTCCCATGAAATAATTAAAATTATAAATAACGTGTATAGTAATTACCAAAATGAGATTGGTTCATTAATTTCAAAATTCGGCAATGAGGAACTCATTGAAAGAATTTATGATTTTATTTATAGAGAGTCTCACGAATATGAAGCTGAGCTAATAGTAAGAGTGCCTGAACTATTTACCAAAGGTGTTAATGAGGAGCTGATCAGTTATTATTTTGCAGATATGATATCTTTTTGGAAAACAAATATTTCACCTGAAGTCTCAAAATATTTAGACTCTAATAAGGAGCAATCCGGCTTAGAAGAATTATCTTATAATGAGTTCATCGTATCTCCGGGTGAAAACGAGATCATTCAATAAGTTTTACCCGCTTTATCAATAGCCTAAAATATGTTTTTGTGCGGGAGAAATTATAGTAAATTAAGTTGGATACCCTACATGTAGGGAGTATAGTTGAACTATAAAAAATTAAACTAAGTTTACATATAAATGACATAGTCATTTATACGAGCACGCGTTATAAATGGCGGCTAGGCGCGTGCTTCTTACTGTTCTTATTATCTGATTTTTCAGTTGTAGGCTATATAGTCATATTAAACTTACTTATTATATTTGAATAAATGCGTTAGGTATTCAACTTAATTTACTATACATAATAAAAAAGGGCTCTTATTAAAAGAGCCCTTTTCCAAGTAAGCTTTAATCTTTTTTATTCTATATTGTTATCTTGATTGAAAGCCTTGAATAAAGGCTGAAGTTATGCTTTTAACTTTATCCTTTTCTTCAGTTACCCAATTTTTTTTCATAGGCTTCTTAAATTTTAAGTAACCTATACAAATGAGAATAACAGCTTGCAGTAAAAATATACTTGCAGTTATCGCGGAAGCTTTCAGCTCGGAATAATGAAGTAAGGTTATCGCATATTTATATATATAATAAGACAGATAACACTCCGCTACTATTAAGCTGATAAATCCTAATAACATAAGCACTATAACGCATATAGAAAAATTACTATTTTGCTGCGGGCTTACTATTCTGTTTTTAAGATATTCTAAAACCATATATTTAAGCATATGCCTACTCTTATTTTTTTGAAAAAAGTTTAGCTAGCATTGCACCGACAAGCATTGCAGCAGTGACTGATACCATAGGATGTGCTCTAACTTGATCTTCCAGGCAAGAAACACCTTTTTTAAGTTTGTCTTCGGCATCGTTCATCATATCTTTGGCTTTTGCGCCCATTTCATAAGCTCTCTCTTCAATATTTTCCGCCATTTCTTTACCTCTTTCTTTAAGCTCGTTGTATTTGTTTCCGATATTTTCCGCGACCTCTTTGCCTTTTTCTTTATATTCATTGTATTTATCTTCAGCAGCAGCGCCGGCTTTTTTTGTTGTATCGGCTAGATCTTTTTTGAGGGATTGGTAGTCGTTCTTTAAGTTTTCAGTCTGTTTCATAAACTTATCTCCTATAATTTATTATTGTGTTTAAAACAATATTAGTTAGTAAAAATCGTTTAATGACCTAGATATCATTTGTAAAAATTTACATGATAGTTAGATACCTAGCACACAAATTTATCTTTTACAATTTTTTTTATCAGTTTTTATTATATATATTATAATTATTTAATATTCACTATTTGATCATAGTAGCATACTAGATAAACATAAGTCTCTTTTTTATCCGTAGAGTAAACCCGTTGTATGGCTTAGAGATATTTTTTCTTAAGTTATATTGAGTTGTTTCAACTTCCCGATTGACAAATCAAGAGTACGCTAACAATATCTTTATAAATACTTTTTAACTTAAGCTTTATCCATGCGTAAATTTTTTACTTCTATCATTGTAATAATTATAATACTTTTAATAGCTAACTTTGGTTTTTGGTTTGCACACACCCGTACCATAACAAAATCAGTGGAAACTATGACCAAGCAGCTGGTTTTAAAAGGAGTGGAATTTAAGTATAAAGACATAAAATTTACTAATTTTCTGGCTTGGGATGTAAAAGCGGTAATTGAAAAACCTTCAATAAAATACGGTTCAGGTAAATATTATAATATTAAAAATATGGAGAGAATCGACTTAAGAAGTAACCCCATTCGTAATCGGATAAAAATAATTTTTCCGAATCATCTGCACTCGGTAGCTAACTCCATAAGTCATAAGCAGGAATTACTAATTAAGTTTAAAGATTTTGAAGGTAATAAACGGCCCTTTTTAAGTTTAAAGCTGAACGGATCTCTTGCAAAGCTTAAAGATGAGACAGATACTTCCAAGTTTAATAATCACATACAAGAAATGCTTTATTATAATGATAAGTTTGAAGCATATGATAAAACCAATGAAAATCAGTTATTATTTAGTGGAGACTGCTTTAGTTTTTGGATAGTCAACAAAAATGAAAATAATAGTGCTTCATCGGGTATAAAATTTACTATGCCAAATTTGAAATATAATCCTAACTATGCTGCTAAAGACCCTAAGATGCAATCCAGGCATTTAAGTCAAGTTGAGTTAGGTAATATAAGTTTAGAGCTTGATTTGTTAAGTAATGAATTAAAGCACTCTTCTGATGAAAATGAGAAGAAAAATAAATTATCGCCTGCTTCAAAACCTACAGCTAATACCCATAAAATTGAGTTTAAAAAAGTTGAAATCAGTACCCGGCCTTTCGGTATAACTATTCAAGGAGGGTATGAGAAAATTCCAAGTAATTCTTTCCCTCTATTTAACTTTAAAGTTTATTTAAGAGGATATGAAAAGATGTTGGAAATCTATGCTTCTGAAATCAATAATTATATTGATCAGGTTTCAAGCAATCAGCGTTTAATGCCGATAAAAAAGGTAAATGAGGAGCAGGTTCACACTTTTGCTGGTATGTTAAAGAGACTTTCCGTCGGTGAGGTGGAAAATAAGAATGATATTATTTTAGAGATAATCAGAACACCTGATGCGGCCACAATTTCAGGTAAGCCGATAATGCTGGTGATCAAGCAGATTCAAGCCATTTTCTTTGCTAATCTTCCGGGGCTTAGAGCTTTTAAAGCTCCCGATGAAATAGCGGAAGATAACTCTATCAGTTCGGAAGAAATAATGAATCCTGCTAAGGAAAAATAATTTTATATGCCTTTATATTTAATATATGCGTTGCTTGGGATTTCAATAGGCATGGCTATAACTATAGCTGTGCTTCTTATTAAGCATCAAACATCCTGTAATTTAATCAGGGAGCTTAAGTTTAGTCTTACAAGATTATCAGAAATAATTGAAGTTAATTCCAAGCAGGCCAGGGAAGATAGCTTCCAGCATTTAACTCATACTAATAATTCCATTAGAGATAGCTTGCAAAGTATGGGGCAAATGCAAAAGAATCAATTGGAATTGTTTGGTAAGCAAATTTCCGACCTCACTAAGCTTAACGAAATTAAATTTGATAATATTAGAAAAGATTTATCGGAAAGTTTACATAAACTTCAAACCGACAATAGCTTGAAACTGGAAAAAATGCGTGAAACCGTGGAAGAGAAGCTTCATAACACTTTAGAAACCAGATTGAGCGAATCATTCAAAATGGTGAGTGAAAGGTTGGAAGTGGTGCATAAAGGCTTAGGAGAAATGCAGACACTGGCAAGCGGTGTAGGAGATTTAAAGAAAGTTTTAACTAATATAAAAGTACGCGGTATTTGGGGAGAAGTCCAGCTTGATTCCCTGATCACACAAATGCTTACTCATGAACAATATGAAAAAAATGTATTAGTGATTCCGGAGAAAAGCAATAGAGTTGAGTTCGCAGTTAAATTACCCGGAAAAGAGCTTGAGAAAACGGTATGGTTGCCGATTGACTCTAAATTCCCTATTGAGGATTTTCATAGGTTACTTGAAGCTCAAGAGAAAGGAAGTTTAGAGGAAGTAGAGCAATATTCGAAATTGCTTGAAAGCAGTATAAAATCTTGTGCTAAACTAATATCCGAAAAATATATTCAGCCTCCTCATACTACCGATTTCGCCATCATGTTTTTGCCTGTGGAAACCCTTTATGCCGAGGCAATCAGAAGAACGGGTTTGATTGAATATTTGCAAAGAGAATATAGAATAATTATTACCAGTCCGACTACATTAAGCGCAATTTTAAACAGTCTGCAAATGGGTTTTAAAACTTTGGTAATTGAAAAACGTTCAAGTGAAGTTTGGAAAGTTTTAAGTGCGGTTAAAAATGAATTTTATAAGTTCTCCGATATACTTAACAAAACTAAGCTGAAATTAGACCAGGCAAGTAAGGTGATAGGGGATGCCGAGGTCAGAACCAGGTCAATTCAGCGCAAACTTAAAAATGTAGAGAGTTTATCTGAGAATGATAACTCAGGTGAGCTTCAAGACCTGGTAGAACCGCCGATAATGTAGATATCCTACTTAAATATATTGAATTTAATAAATAATCTGCAATAGACACAGAGGTAGTATTTGAAGAATATTGATAACAGATTACTATAAGGAATTTTATTTATATTAGTTAATATAGCTTTACTATGAGGATTGCTGATTTTTAATCAAAAAACGCTCGAATTTAAAAAATAAGTTTAATAACTTTTTATTATATGTTAAAATTGCAAAGTATTTTGTAATTTTATTTTGAGAAAGAGGTTGGTATGAGAGAAGCTTTTTTTAATGCAGTAAAAAACGGTAATTTAGAAGAACTGCATAATCTCCGTGTGCAAGTACCTGAACTTATTAATAAATTGGATCAAGGGTATATGAAATACAGTACCTCTAATACAATTACAAGTGTACCTCGCACGTTTGGAAGCCAAGGCTTCCTGCTTGCCGCCGTGCATGGGCAAGTAGCAGTAATGGATTATATTTTAGATCTAAATGCCAAATGTATTAATGCTATTGATGATATGGGGGACAGTGCGTTCTTTATTGCTGCTAAGCATGGTAAAATAGAAGTGATGATGCACCTTTTATTAATTGATCAAAATTTAATTGATTCGATTAATATGAAAGGAAAAAATATCTTTCTATATGCTGCCGAGCATGGCCAAATAGAAGTGATGAAATATATTTTAAACAAAAAACCAGAACTAATTAACTCAGTTGACGAAAATAGAGAAAACGAATATTCAGACTATGAGAAGGGATTCCAGCCGCTTAATGCTTGGTCTTCACCTCGTGATATCAATATTGCCGCTTTACTTATGGCTTATGATGTTAAAGGGTTTCTTCCTCCTGCTAAAGAACAAGGGCTCTGGCAAATATTAGGATCAAAACCAAAATCTATATCTTATTTAAGAAGGCAGGAAATCTTACCTGAATGGTTGAACTTATTAGGGTTGCAAAATGAAAGTGAATTTTCTTTGCTAAGAGACGAGGTGACTAATTTCGGTAAGAATTTACTCTTTATAGGAGCTTTCAATGACATGCGCTCAAATCTATTTTCTTTAAATATAAAATATATGCCTAATGAAGTAGTTGAATATATTATAAAAATAGCAGCAAATTCATTAGCAAGTGAGTCACAGTACTCAAACTTACTTTCGGCAATATTAAAAGATAATGAAGCTTTGGTACAGTTAAAGCAAAGGTGTGCAAGAGAAATGCTACAAGAATTTTATCCTCACTTTATTAGAGATCATTCACCTGAGCTAAATTATATAGAAGAATTGCAGAAGGCGAGAAATTTAGATCATATTTTAAAAGCTTCTAAATTTATGGCAGATATTGTTATAAATAAATGTAGAAAACATAATAGTAGTTTTGATAAACTACCTGCTGCGGAAGAGATAAGTAGTTGGATAGCGCCTGTGCTCGGAGGTAAGTCAGAACAATTTGAAAATTATGTATCTCAAGAATTAAGAAGTGATCTTATGAATGTAATGTATCAAGCGTTGATAAAACATTACAATAAAAGTAAAGAAGAAATTAAGGGCGCAATTATAAGCGGAATTGATGAGATTATAGATGGATGTACTACCACGGAACCGCAATTTTCTCGGGAAATTAAAAATGCTAATAAAAGGGCAGCAGATAATGAAAACACTTCTAGCCGGGAAAGTCATGCGCGTAAAATTAAAAAACAGGATGATAAGGATCGAGGAGATGAAAATAAGGGTAGAGCATTGTAATTATCAATATAAGTTACATTACACTTACTTCTTTTCTCGGCAAATGTGTAATACTTGGATTTAAAATAAGTTCTGAAGATTTAAGGTAAAATTTTACCTTAAATCTTTTTATTCAAACCTGCCGAAGAACTCTTTAATCAGCTGAGTTACCTGGTTATGATCCGAAGAGTGGTTGATAGATGATCTGAATTCAGCTGAGCCATGTAGGCTTGAGCTATACCAGCTAATATGCTTTCTTGCCATCATCATCCCTGCTTGCGTTCCGTAATATGATAATATCTCTTCATAATGTTCCAATAATGTTTCAAGCTTAACGGCAATAGAAGGATCAGGTAGTTTTTCACCTGTTGATAAATAATGAGCTAATTGGTTTATAAGCCACGGTTTCCCGTAAACACCACGCCCGATCATTATACCATCAGCTTTTGATTTTTCTAATGCCTCGTCCGCATTAGAAAAAGTTTTTATATCCCCGTTGGTAATAACCGGAATACTTACGCTGTCTTTAACTTTCCTGATAAATTCCCAATCTGCCGAACCGGAATAGAATTGACAACGGGTGCGTCCGTGAACGGTTATCATTTTTATCCCGACATCCTCTGCCATTTTTGCAAGTTTAGGGGCATTAAGGCTATTATCGTCCCAACCCATTCGCATTTTGAGGGTAACCGGAACCTTCACCGCTCTAACAGTCGCTTCTAAAATTTTAAAAGCTTTATTCTCATCGCGCATAAGCGCAGAGCCTGAGTAGCTGTTAACTACCTTTTTAGCAGGGCAGCCGAAGTTAATATCAATAATTTTTGCTCCCATATCTTCGTTTAACCTCGCAGCTTCAGCCATGATATCAGGTTCACAGCCGGCTAACTGTACGGAAGTTAAGCCTCCCTCCTGATCAAGCGCACACTTTTGCATGGATTGGCGAGTTTGCACGATCATCGCGCGACTTGCAACCATTTCTGTCACTAGTAATGGTGCACCAAACTTTCTTACCATCTTGCGAAAAGGCTTATCAGTAACCCCGGACATTGGGGCAAGAATAACAGGTGAGCTAATTTTATAATTTTCAATGCTAAATGTCATATATGTAACGTTATTGAAAAGATATTTGTGATATAAATGCTACTTATTATTTAAAAATAAATAAAAGTATGGGTTTTAAGCTTGTAAATCATATCTCGATTCATAATATCGCCCAAAATACAGCAAAACATATTGCGGAGCAAGTAAAATGAATAAATTTATAACGGCAACTATTCTTGGGTTGTTTCCCTTAACAGCATTAGCAGGAGACGATTTCGGAGGTTTGAAATTAAAATTAAGCGGTAGCCTTAATACTCAAGCAGGGCATGTTCAACAGAAAAAATATTTTAGGTATAAAACGCCTGGCAAAGCGGATAGTGGTAAACTTAACTCTTCATCAATTGTTAACGATACAAAAATAAAAATTGAAGTTGACGGAGATTATAACGGGTTAAAATACGGCGGCGCAATTAAGCTTTATGCGGATACTTCAAAAGCTAAAAACGGATCTAAAGATATTGCCGACAACGTAATGACTTATGTTGAATCAGGTTTTGGAAGAATTGAAGCGGGAAGCCACGGCGGCGCGACCGATAAAATGAAAGTTTCTGCGGTAAGCGTTGCAAAAGCTACCGGCGGTATCGATGGAGATTATAAATTCTGGATCCATGGAAATACTTCACAACTTGAGGCTAATCCAGATCCTGTTAAGCCGGAATATGAAAGTTATGAAGATATTTTTGTTTCTGATCCTTATTTAGCAGTCGGGACTGAAATCACTTCTAAAGCTAATAAAATTTCTTACTATACTCCTTCATTTAACGGTTTTAAAGCCGGTGTAAGCTATGCTCCGGACTCCGAAGCCAAAGGTACGATTGAAAATGCGAAAAAGCATACCCGTAAAAACGACAGAGGCTTAGGTTATACTAATATAGTGGAACTTGCACTCCAGTATGAGCAAACTTTCGATGACCTTGAATTTAACACATCTTTCTTATATCAGCACGGGAAAGCTAAAAAGTATATTGTTAACGGAGTAGAAAAAGGCAGGAAGAAATTAAATGCTTGGGAAGTCGGTGCTCTTATTAGATACCAGAATTTTGCGGTTGCAGGTTCTTATATCGATTGGGGTAAAACCGGGGCTACAACCGCTAAACTTGCCGGACAAAAATACGGGGCTTCTCTATGGAACGTAGGAGCAGCATATGAGACCGATAAATTCGGTGCGAGTGTAACTTATTATGAGAGTAAGCGAGGTGCGACTGTATCGTGGAATAGTGGAAGTGGAAAGTTTTCTGATAATTTAGCTTCCGAGTATAATAAGTTAAAAGTTCTATCTTTAGGGGTGGAATATAAACTTGCTCAGGGACTTATGCCTTATGCTGAAGCAACCCACTTTAAGCATGACAGAGCGGGAACTGTTAAAGATAACAAAGGCCAGGTTTACTTAGCCGGTGTGAAGGTTTCTTTCTAAATAAGACTCATTACTAATATAAAATGAAAGGCGGTACTTAAGTGTCGCCTTTTGTTATTATATAAGGTGCTTTTCAGCAAAAACCCCTGTTGCTGAATCGCAACTTTTTCTTCTTAAAAAATAGAAATCAAAAAGTAAATGTTGAGAGCTTAGGGTAACTTATGCTTAATTAAGATCTATAAACGAGCCGATAGGCTTTTTAATAATAAACCTAAAAAAGGGAAAACGATGATTAAGAAAGTATTATTAACATCTGCACTTGTAGCAAGCTTCGCAGCTACTGCTAATGCTGGTGATTCATCTGAGGTTTCTGGTCCGCAAGTAACACTTGGCGGTTCGCTTGATACTCAACTCGGATATGCTCAACAAAAGAAAGCTTTTAGACACAAAGACCCAAGTAATACAGCAACTTCTAAACTTAACAACCATTCGCTTGTTAATGATACAAAGATATCGATCAAGATTGACGGTGAATTTGAGTCAGGTCTGAAATACGGTGGTGCGATTAAGCTTAATGCCGATACTTCTGAAGCTAAGACAAACTTCTTCGGTAAAGATGATACCAACAGTAAAGCTGAACAAACTATGGCTTATGTTGAAGGCGCATTCGGTCGTATCGAAATGGGTAATACTCCCAGTGCGAGCGACGCAATGCATGTTGGGGCTCCCGGAAGAGGATCTGAAGCAAGATATTGGATCAATCCAAATACCTCTTCAAAAGTTGTAGGAACTGCTACTGACCCGCAAACTACTCAAGATTCATTAGTAACAAACTTCCTAACCGCTCCGAATTTACCGACAAATGAATTAGGTTTGGTTGGTAATAAAGGCCGTAATGCCGGTAAGGTTTCTTACTTTACACCAAGCTTTTCAGGAATCATGATCGGTCTTTCTTATACTCCGGATGTTCAATCTTATGGAACCGTGGCTCAAGCTAGAGGAGTAACAACTTCTGTAACCAGCGGACAAGCATTTAAAAATGTATTTGAAGCCGGTTTAAAATATGAATATATGTTTAACGATGTTGGCGTGAAAGCCGGTGTTACCGGTCAAGCAGGTGATTCCAAGAAAGTTAATGACGGAACAAACTTAAACAAAACTTATAGAAGTTTAAGAGCTTGGAATGCAGGCTTGAATTTAAACTTTATGGGTGTTACTCTTGGTGGTTCTTACGGTGACTGGGGTAAATCTACAGTGGCTAAGAACAGTTCCGTTAAAGGTACTAAGTATTGGACTTTAGGTGCAGGTTATGCATTTGGCCCAGCTGATGTGAGCTTAACCTATGTTAATACACAAAAGGGTGCTATAGCAAATGCTAAGAGAAACAAGTTAGAAATGCTTTCTTTAGAGCTTGGTTATAAATTAGCTCCAGGTTTAATGCCTTATGCTGAAGTTACTTGCTTTAAAGCTAAAGACAACAGAGCTAATGGTACTTCTAATTATGCGAGCAACAAAGGTACAGTATTCTTACTTGGATCTAAACTCCAGTTCTAATACTTGTTGCTTAAAAAGCTTTAAGACTAAAAAAGCAGAGTGTAAAAGCTCTGCTTTTTTATTTTTTAATAACTTAGTTATTGAAATATAAAAAATATTAAAAGTTTAAATGCCTATAAAACCTAACTTTTATTAAAATCAATTGAATTATTTTAATTTATATTACCTTGGTAGATTGAAAAGTATTTGAAATTGCTATTTAATTAATAAATAAGGGGCTAATTTATTATAAAAGATAATTATTATGAATTATTCTCTGGTGAATTAACTAAGAGGGAGGCAATTATGGACTCAATAAGCAAGATTAACTATGCTAAAATGGTTGATGAGTTAAATCAAAAGATAAGCTCGGGAGAAGTTAAAATTGAGAAACCTTTATATGAGAGTATGGGTACTGCAAACGAAGCTAGTGAAGTTGAAGTAAGCGGCAATGAGTTGGATTTTTCAGCATCGATTGCTAAGGGTGCTATGCTTCATGAGCTAATTAGTAAAGTCGCGAGCGGTGAAGCTCAATATATTGATTTTGAGTCAAGTGAATCTGTTAATGAATTTGTTAGTAAAAGCTCTGATTTTGAAGTGGCTTAAACAATATATATTCATATTTTAAAGTAAGTTAAAAATTTACTAAAAAGGTCTTAAGTAGTTGTAAGCTTAAGGCCTTTTCTGTTGCGAGCCTAAATTATCGCTTGCATATCAGCAATAAAATACTAACATATAGATATTTAGTGGAATATTTATTGAATATGCAACATATAAAAGAACGGCCGCTATCCCCGCATTTAGGGATATATAAGCCACAAATAAGCTCAGTCTTATCCATATTTCATCGCGTCTCAGGTGTGGCTTTGTTCATTGGTTTAATTGCTGTCATCTGGTGGATTATCTATTTGCCGTATATGCAAGATCCGGAAAACTGTATTATATGGAAGTTTTTTGCTCATCCTATAGGCAAAGCATTTTTAATGCTTTGGAGCTATTCGCTTTTTTTTCATACCTGTACAGGTATTAGGCACTTATTTTGGGATTTCGGAATGGGTTTTTCGATAGAGGCTATGAATAAAAGCGGTTGGCTGGCAGTCATAATTTCCTTAATTCTAGCTGTAGTTTCATGGATAATAGCTTTAAGGATGGGAGTATAAATATGGATTATAATTCATCGTTAAGTAAAGCTAAGGGCTTAGGTTCCGCAAGAAACGGAACTGCACATATGATTCATCAAAGGTTTACCGCAATCGCTCTGGTTCCTCTTTGTATATGGTTTGTAATCTCCGTAATATTAGTTTTAAGAAGCCCTAAAGAGATGATCCCTCAATATATCATTTCACCGATAAATATGACTTTTATAATTTTATTTATATGTGTTTCCATTTATCACGGCATGATCGGGATGAGAGTGATAATAGAAGATTACGTGCATCATAAGTATATTAAAATCTGGTCGCTTATAATATTGTATTTTGTTTCAATAGTGACTTTAACATGCGGGATTATTTCATTGTTCAGCATGCATATTGTGTTTAGAATTGTCGGGTGAGAGTAAAGAAAATGAGTACGTATAAAATTATTGATCATGAATATGATGTGGTTGTGGTCGGAGCAGGTGGAGCCGGATTAAGAGCGACACTTGGTATGGCTGAAAAAGGTTTAAAAACTGCATGTATTTCAAAAGTATTTCCCACCCGAAGCCATACGGTTGCTGCGCAAGGCGGGATTAGCGCCGCACTCGGCAATATGGGAGAAGATGATTGGCGTTGGCATGCATATGATACGGTTAAAGGCTCGGATTGGCTTGGAGATCAGGATGCAATCCAGTATATGTGCCAAAATGCCCCGCAGGCAATCATTGAACTTGAGCATTACGGTGTGCCGTTTTCACGTACAAAGGAAGGAAAGATTTATCAACGCCCGTTCGGTGGGATGACTACCGAGTATGGTGAAGGTAAAGCTGCGCAAAGAACCTGTGCTGCTGCCGATAGAACCGGGCATGCTATTTTACATACTTTATATCAGCAATGCTTAAAACGTAATGCAGAGTTCTTTATTGAATATTTCTCTCTTGATTTAATTATGGTTGACGGTGAGTGTAGGGGAGTAACTGCATATTGTTTAGAAGATGGAACACTACACCGTTTTAAAGCTCATATAGTAGTTCTTGCCACGGGAGGATACGGTAGGGCTTATTTCTCGGCAACTTCTGCGCACACCTGCACCGGTGACGGCGGGGGTATGGTGTTAAGAGCAGGATTACCACTACAGGATATGGAATTTGTTCAATTCCACCCGACGGGAATTTACGGAGCCGGATGTTTAATCACCGAAGGGGTAAGAGGAGAAGGAGGATATCTTATAAACAGCAATGGCGAAAGATTTATGGAGCGTTATGCTCCGACAGCTAAAGACTTAGCTTCAAGGGATGTAGTAAGTCGCTCGATGATGATGGAGATCAGAGAAGGAAGAGGATGTGGTGCAAATAAAGATCATATTCACTTAGTGCTTTCTCATCTTGATCCGAAAGTAATTCATGAAAGGTTGCCGGGTATATCGGAAACAGCAAGAATATTTGCAGGAATTGACGTAACCAAGCAACCGGTACCGGTGCTACCTACCGTGCATTATAATATGGGCGGTATACCGACTAACTATATGGGTGAAGCTTTAACTAAAAAGGGCGAAGAAATGGTAAAAGTTCCCGGGCTTATGGCGATCGGGGAAGCAGCTTGCGTTTCAGTCCATGGTGCTAATAGATTAGGATCTAACTCATTGCTTGATTTAATCGTGTTCGGAAGAGCGGCGGGAATTAGAGCGGCAGAGCTGGTTAAACCTAAAACACCTCATAAAGAGCTATCGAAAGAAGCTCAAGAAGCAGGCTTTGCAAGGTTCGATAAAATTAGAAACTCGAGCGGCAAACTTCATACTTCCGTGATCAGGAAGGATATGCAAAGAACTATGCAAACTCATGCCAGCGTCTTTAGAACTGAAGAAGTGATGGCTGAAGGGGTGGAAATGATGAAGAATGTTTATAACTCATATCAGGATATTGGTATATCCGATAGAGGGCTGATTTGGAATAGTGATCTGGTCGAGGCATTGGAACTCGATAATTTAAGAGCACAAGCAGTGGTAACCATCAATGCGGCTTTAAATAGAAAGGAAAGTAGGGGGGCGCACGCTAGAGAAGATTATTCCGAACGTGATGATAAAAATTGGATGAAGCATAGCTTAACTTATTTAGATAACAAAGGAGAAGTTAGTATTGATTACCGTCCTGTGGTTCTTACTACTCTAGATGAGGAAATGAAAGTGATTCCGCCTAAAAAGCGAGTGTATTAATAATGATAAGAATGGTTATGTAAAAGCCATTCTATCAAGCTTAAAATCCTACCTTGCTGTCAATTTAATAGATATTATAATATATAAGAAAATATAAAAAATAGTTGTATTTTATCAAATAAACTTGACCTTATTTGATGAAATATTTTATAATTAAATTATATACTAAAATAAGGGGGGTTATATGGCAGCGCCATTAGTAGCTGCGGGTGCAGCAAAAGTAGGAGGCATGGGTGGAGCAGGCGGTAAATTAGGTTCCATGATGGGAGGCGGCGGTGGCGGTAAAGAAGGCGGCGGAATGGGGGACATGTTAACAGGAGCGTTAAAAGAGGGTGTAAACATGGCTAAAGAAGGCGTGTCAGCTATGAAAGATGCTGCCAGCGGTAGTAAATCACCTTCTGCAGGCGGAGGTAAGGAACAGAGTAAGGGGCAGGGTATTGTATAGTATAGTGTATTAAGTTGAATATCCTACATACATGAGGCATAGTTAAACTATAAAGAATCAAACTAAGTTTGCGTATAAATGACTATGTCATTTATACGAGCACGTGCCATAAATGGCCGCGAGGCGCGTGCTTCTTACTATTTTTTTTATCTGATTTTTCAGTTGCACGCTATATAGTTATATTAAACTTAACTTATTGTATTTGGATAAACGTGTAAGATATTCAAATTAATTTATTATATAATTATCCACTATATAGCAAAGGCTTAAATGCATATACAATAAATAAGCAATATTTATTACCTTAATAAAATATTAGTAATATTTAATGAAACTTAAAAAATTTAAGGAAATTGATGTTTTGTTTTCAATGGAATTAGGTTAAAATGCCCTTAGAAAAACTAATATTTTAAAGAGGGGTGAATGGTTTGTTCAAATTGTGCGGTTGCCGGAGCAGCCGGTGCAGGATTAGGGTTAGCCTTACATAATCGTGCTCTTGAAAATCCGAATACTTTTTTGAATTCAATGATTTTAAAATTTAATGCAGCTACTGTTTCCGTTGCATTCGCCGGTGCTGCATATCTTACTTCAGCGGGGACTATGTCTTTCCTTGCTTATTGGTATGGGGGTAGAGTTTTAAATAGCATAGGCTTCAGCTGTCACGATGAACATGATATAGCCGATACTTCAAACACTAACAACCATAAAGACTATGTTCTCTTCACTCATCATAGCGTTGCTGATTATGACCTCATAAAAGAAGTAAACGTCCAAAGGATTCCAACTGATATTATTATGATAGATAATAATAATGAAAATAATTCTCTAATTGCTTCTACGCAAGGAAGTAAGATATTCATTAAAGGCGGAGTAAATTATATTAGCGGGAATAGAGGAGAGGATAAATTTTTCTTTAGTATGTGCAGCACTAAAGTTTATGGTGAAAAAACAAATGTAATAGATGCATTTGAAGAGGGGAAAGATAAAATATACTTGTTTTGCAGCAAGCGAACAATAGAGAAAGAGGATTTAGCCATCTATTATAATGAGCAATATAATGCAACGTTCTTAACTATAGCTAATAACCCGAGCGGTGAGATAGCAATTGCCTTTACAGGTGAGCACCCCGATCTGCTGAATGATGTATATCTAAATGAAAACTGGGCTGATCACTTAATTTAAGCTAATGCTAAAACTTTCTGTCATTCTTTAATAGTATTGACTAATCAGCTAATTTATAGTATAAAATGAGAATGATTCTCAATCTCATTTTTTGTCTAGGAGATTAATATGACTACTCCTGTTTCTACACTTAGAGAAGGTTTTAAAGGTATTGTCAAAAATATTGATCTTGAACCTATAATGAAGAAAAGGTTAATTGAGCTCGGGATTACGCCTGAGACAAAGCTTACGGTAGTCAATAAGCAAAAAAGTGGCTATATGATTATTGCCACTGAGAATTTTAAGTTGGCTTTTGATAGCTATATTGCTAAACATATAATTGTTCAGCCGATCAATTAAGTTTTAGGTTTAAGGTAGATGAAAAAGATAAGAGTTGCAATTATCGGTAATCCTAATTGTGGTAAATCTACAATATTTAATGCTTTAACAGGCTTAAAACAAGTTGTCGGCAACTGGCCTGGTGTTACGGTTGAAAAGAAAGTAGGTAATTTCCAGCATAATGATACTGAAATTGAAATTATTGATTTACCGGGTGTATACTCTTTAAATCAATCCGGTTCTTTAGATGAAGAGATTGCACATAACTTTTTAGTTAACGAAGAATACGATTTAGCCGTTAACGTTATAGATTCCTCCAACCTTGCCCGTCATTTATATTTGACCACTCAGTTACTGGAAATGCAAATTCCTTTGATTTTAGCTTTTAATATGATCGATGTTGCTAAAAATAAAGGGATTAATATTGATAGTAAAAAGATCGAGCAAGCCTTAGGGGCGAAAGTTGTTAAATTGATTGCCAGAAAAGATGTCGGTGTTAATGATTTAAAAGAAGAAATAACCGGGTTTCCTGAAAATACGGAAAATAAAGAAAGTTTTATAGAGAAAATTTATCCTCCGAAAATATATGAACAGATAAAGTGGATTGCTAAAGAAAATCTGATAAGCGAGCGGCAAGTTTTACAGGATCTGGAAAATAGAGCAGAGGATAATAAAGCGCCGGTTGCCTCTCATCAGATTCAGGCTGCTCAACAGGAGATAATTAAAGAATATGATGAAGAAAGCTCAATAATTATTCCCGGCATCAGATACGAATTCATTAATAAAATAGCAGGGGTTGCTATAAGTCGGGAAAAAATTACACGTAGTGATTTTAGTAATAAGCTGGATAAAGTATTTTTAAATAAATTTTTTGGTATACCTATTTTTCTACTTTCAGTATATCTAGCTTTTACTTTTAGTATAGTAGTGGGGGGGGCATTTCAAGATTTTTTTGAGTTATTCTCGGAAGTAGTGTTTATGGATATACCGAGATTACTGCTGGAAAAAATTTCTTCACCTAAATTACTTACTTTTCTGATTGCTGATTGCATTGGGGGAGGCATTCAAACCGTGCTTACCTTTATACCTATCATATTTGGATTATATCTGTTTTTATCTTTTTTAGAAGATAGCGGCTATTTGCTTAGGGCTGCATATTTAATTGATAGAGCAATGAAAGCGATCGGGCTTCCCGGAAAAGCATTTTTCCCGCTTGTGGTGGGATTCGGCTGTAATGTACCTGCTATAATGGCTGCCCGCATTGTGAATAATCAAAATGACAGAATTGCAATCGCTATGATTGCACCGTTTATGTCTTGCGGGGCAAGGCTTTCGGTATATGCTTTATTTTGTGCGGCATTTTTCCCCAAAAGCGGCCAGAATATTGTTTTTTTACTTTATATTATAGGAATCATGGTCGGGATATTTACTGGGTGGTTACTTAAAAAAACATTTTTAAAATCCGAGCCTGAACATTTAATGTTGGAGTTGATTGATTATCATTTACCTACCCTAAAAGGATTAATGCTTAAGACTCTCGATAAAGTGCATTCATTCGTGTTTGGTGCCGGAAAACTCATAGTCATAGTGTTTATTGTGCTGCAATGCTTGAACTCCGTAAGTTTCGATTTGACTGTCGGCAATCAAACTAACGGTAAGTCCATGCTTGCGGTTATCGGTAAAAAAATTACTCCAGTTTTTAAGCCGATCGGGATAAGAGAGGAAAATTGGCCAGCGGCTGTTGGGCTGTTTACCGGGATTTTTGCGAAAGAAGTAGTGGTGGGAACTTTAAATTCTTTATATCTTTCTATCGAGGGCAACAGTGAAATTAAGCCTAAACCTATAAATATAGCAGAGAAACTTAAAAATGCATTTTTAAGCATTCCTGAAAATATAAGTAAAATCACGGAAAATTTATCCACCCCGCTCTGGCTTAACCTTTCCGACCAAAATATCATAGATGAATTTTTAGATGCAGAAGGGGTGTCAGCGTCAATTTACCGAGCTATGCAAAAAGGCTTTAACGGGAGAATAGCCGTATTTTCATATCTATTATTTGTATTGCTATATTTCCCATGTGTTTCGGTATTCGGAATAATAGTGCGAGAGATCGGAACCAAGTGGGCGATCATTTCCGCCGTATGGTCAACATTGCTCGCTTATGTTGTTTCATGTTCTTTTTATCAGTTTGCAGTTATATCTCATAGAGAAGATGCAAAAGAGATTTATATGAGCATAGGTTTATTAATACTGATTACCGTATTTATACTTTTTGTAACTAATAAAAAAACGGAGCAAAAAGATGCTAATCTTGGAGCTTAAAAAATATATTATAGAGCACCCAAGAGTAAGCTTACTTGAGATTACTAAAAAATTTAATCTAAGCGGTGAGCAGGCGCGTAATATGCTCGAGCCTTGGGTGGAAAGAGGTAAGCTTGATAGATTCAAACCAACCCGGATTTGCGGCGGCTGCAAATGCGTAAATGATGAGTGCTTGGTACTTTCCATGGAGCTTTATACTTGGAATAAAGTGTAGGATATTAGGTGAGTGGTAGACTTATTAACGAATATAAATGAGATTAAAAATGAATTAAAATATTATGCTGCCATAATTTATTTTAAGCCAATTAATATAATAAGAATAAAAAATATTTTTGATGAATTAATGAACCAAGGTATCTTCTATGATGAATTTATTGACATAACATATCCAAAATCAGACTATACTGAAGAATTCATTCTTGCCTTTAATGCAGTATTAAAGAGATTAGGAATTACAGTTCCTGATAATCGAGATGAAGCGGTTTAATATTGCTAAAATATTATATTACGAAGATTGCACTTATTGAGATGGATCCTATTGAAGTATTAGAAAAAATAATGAAAATTATTGACTTTAATGCTGATATTTACTCTAAAAGTAATAAGTATTTAGGTGATTCTTATGGTATTCATAGTTTATTAGGCTTGTATTACGAATATGAGGATATTCTTAATAACTGGTCTCTTAAAGATAAGACGTTTGAAAGTAGGCTCATAAAATTAAAACAGGATATGATAAATTCAGCTGCAAGGTGGATTAAACAATACTTATAAAGCTACTAACGTTGGGTTATCTCCCCAATCAATATAGTAGTTAACTTATTTATTTTGCTTATAAACTCCTTAAGAGATTTAATTATAAACATAACTGTAATACAAAAAAACAGTTGAGTGGTTTAACTTGTAATTATCAAATATTAAATTAATCCCTAACCTTATAAGCGGTATGGATTGCAACCACCCCGAAAGTTAAGGTTCTATATTTTATATTGTCAAATCCGGCATTCTCAATCATTAAAGAAAACTTTTCGGGCTTGGGAAATTTTCTGATGCTTTCAACCAGATAGCTATATGAATCTTCACTGCCGGTAATCATTTTGCCGATTTTAGGAATAACCTTAAAAGAGTAAAAATCATAAAACTTCCTTATTAACCCTTCATGCGTACTGCAAAGCTCGAGGCAAATAAATTTACCGCCCTTCTTTAAAACTCGGTGAGCTTCTTTTAGAGCTTTGTCAATATGAGTAACGTTTCTGATGCCAAATGAAATAGTATAATATCCAAAGCTGTTGTCTTTGAAAGGAAGGCTCTCGGCATTACCGCAAATATAATGCATCTTATTATTAAGATATGCATATTCATCAAGCATCTTTTGTTTGCCGGCATCAAGCATAGCTTGATTCAAATCGCAAAGATAAGCTTCTTTCCCGCCTGCTTCCAAAAATTTTCTTGAAATATCACCTGTGCCGCAGGCAACATCTAAAAGAGTATCATAATAACTCGGTTTAATCTCTTCAATTACCATATCTTTCCAAATATGATGAAGCCCGAAGCTCATTACGTCATTCATGATATCATATTTCGATGCCACAGTCGTAAACACATTCTGTACTAATTTTTCTTTCTTGGTTTCCTCTACTTCTTTAAAACCGAAATTAGCTTTCTTCATTTATCATGCTCATTAAGTGATTCAGTTTTTTTTCTGCCTCTAAAGTCCATAGTTCCTGATTATTATTTAAGAATGAAGAAAAGCAGAAATGGCGCTTAAATGCAATAATAACCCGCGCGGTTTGAAAGTCAAACTCACCGGTGGGATTAATGCTATAGCCGAAAATTTTAAGCTTATGTTGAATTTTGATTATATCCTCGTAGGATAAATTGCTTAGAACCTTTTGTTTAGCAGTATAATTTATGTTCGGAAATATGCCGATACCTTCGCTTGCCAGCAATTCCCACTTAAAAAAGTGGTTAGGGTCATCTTTACGATGGGGTGCGATGTCATAATGAGCGATAACGTTTCTGGCTTCGATCGGGTGCTTGGTTATAAGTTCTTTACTTAAAGCTATTAATGAATCAATTT
Organism: Candidatus Jidaibacter acanthamoeba; assembly: GCF_000815465.1. NCBI lineage: Bacteria > Pseudomonadati > Pseudomonadota > Alphaproteobacteria > Rickettsiales > Candidatus Midichloriaceae > Candidatus Jidaibacter > Candidatus Jidaibacter acanthamoebae. Next base: position 105,585 of record NZ_JSWE01000092.1, read on the forward strand.
GTTGAAGTGGGAAAGGTTCCGCTCCTTGGTTATCCAGCTCTATGCCGATGGAAAAATTATTTACCGATTCTCTGCCTCTCCATGAACTTATGCCGGCATGCCAAGCTCTTAAATGATCTGGTACCAGTTGATAAATAACTCCATGCTTATCAATCAAATAATGGCTACTTACAGTGTATTCTGGGCTACAGAGCCTTTTTAGCGCGGAGTCAGCATCCTGCATGTTGGTGTGATGAATAATGAGAGTATCAATAGATGAATTATCTGGTCTTTTATCAAAATTTGGAGAATTTAATTTTAAAATCTTCATAAAATAAAGCAAAAGGAAGCGTCCCTGGAGAATAAGGGGGAGGGAAGGGACGCTCTTAAGAATCATTATAATACACCTAATATATATATTCAATTCTTTTTTTTAAAAATTATGATATCTTAATTAGTATGTTGAAAATAATATAAAAAACTCTGTGGGGAAATTCGCAAAATCGGTGCTTGAGATAAACTTAGACAGGATATCGCAAAACTATAAAATCTTAAAAAGCTACTTAAGGAAGGCAATTTGTGGAGCATCAATAAAAACTAATGCATATGGTATTGGGATGATGCCGGTTGCCAGAAAGCTTTTTGCCGAAGGCTGTAATGATTTCTTTGTTGCTAATCTTGATGAAGCTTTGGAATGTAAAAAAGTTTTGAGCAATAATAATATTTATTCATTAAACAGAAGTTGTGATTATAGTTTACCTAAGGTGGTTAATGATAGCGTTATAAGTTTAAATTATAATGAACAAAACTTCTCAGCAAGTGGTGAAGATGGTTATGAAAAATTACAGAATGAACAAGTTATAAGTATAACTGAAGTTATTGACTCTAAAATTTATTCGAGAAACCCTAATATTTATATTCTGCACGGCGTAAATTGCATTGACGGGGCGAAAGCTGCCGCTGAGATGGGGTTAACCCCGATAATAAGTGATTTATCTCAATTGGAAATCTGGAATAATTACGGGAAAAAAATCGGTAAGAAATTGGCTGCCGTGCTGCATTTGGAAACAGGTATGGGAAGGCTTGCTTTACAAAAAAGCGATGCTCTACAAATCAGTACAAATTCGGAGCTTATTTCAAATGTTGAATTAACATATATAATGAGCCATCTTTCTTGTTCCGATGAAATTAATCATGTAATGAATAAAGAGCAACTTAACGAGATGCAGGAATATCAAAAAATGTTTAAAAATATTCCGGTTAGTTTCTCTAATTCAGGAGGGATATTTCTAGGAGAAGAATATCATTTTGATTTGGTAAGGCCGGGAGCGGCATTATTCGGAATTCATTCCTGTCATCAAAAACAAACCCCGTTTTTACAAGTCGTAACTTTAAAAGCAGGCATCCTTCAGAAAAAAATATTGGAAAAAGATCAGGCGATAGGATACGGCGCAACCGTAAGTGCAAAAAGGGGCGATAAAATAATAACGCTTGAGTGTGGCTACGGGGATGGATACTTTCGAAACTTAAGTAATTTAGGTAAGGGGTATTACAATAATAAAGAGCTCCGGCAAATCGGCAGAGTTTCAATGGATATGATAATCTTTAATGCTAACAATCTGACTGAAGAAGAATTTAATGAAATAAACTACGTTGAATTGCTCGGAGATAATATTAACGTAAACGAAGTTGCAAATTGTGCTGGAACAATTGGCTATGAGGTGCTAACCTCATTAGGTAGTAGATATAAAAAGGTTTATATAGGGTAATATGAACTTCGTTGGAGTAGTCGGTAGGGTTTTTTTAGATTTTGTAAGGTCTTTAGGAAGGCTTGGCATTTTTACTTATGAAACTGTAAAGTCTTGTTTTTTCGGCAAGTTTTATTTTAAAGTGCTATTTAGGCAGATGATAGAAATAGGCTATTATTCTCTGCCCGTGATCGGTCTTACTGCGGTTTTTACCGGTGCAGTACTTGCTTTGCAAAGTTATACCGGGTTTTCTCGTTTTAATGCCGAAAGTTCCATAGCCTCGGTCGTTGTGTTATCAATTACCAGGGAGCTAGGTCCTGTATTAGCGGGGTTAATGCTTGCAGGCAGAATCGGTGCGGCAATTGCTGCGGAAATCGGTACTATGCGGGTAACCGAGCAGATTGATGCGTTATATACTTTAAATACTAACCCGTTTAACTATTTAGTTATTCCCAGGGTTTTAGCCGGGATCATAATGCTTCCGTGTTTGGTGTTAGTTGCTGATATTATCGGAGTATTCGGGGGATATTTGGTAAGTATTTATAAGCTTGGTTTTTCTCCGCATACTTATTTAAAAAGTACTATACAATTCCTTGAAGTTAAGGATGTGACTTCAGGTTTAATTAAAGCTTCGGCATTCGGTTTCGTGGTGACGATTATGGGATGTTATCATGGTTATAACTCCAAAGGTGGAGCGCAAGGCGTTGGAAGTGCTACTACAAATTCCGTGGTTGCAGCTTCAATTTTTATTTTATTTACTAATTATATTATTACCGGACTTCTTTTTTCAAAGTAAATTATGGCAGAAAATTATAAAATAATATTAGAAAACTTATCAAAATCATTTGGAACCAAGCAAGTTCTAAAGCGGATTAATTTAAATATACCTGAACAGGAATCGCTGGTTGTAATCGGCGGTTCAGGTAGCGGGAAATCCGTATTAATTAAAACGATTATGGGTTTGCTGGAACCTGATGGAGGCAGCTTAGTAAAAATTGACGGGCAAGATGTAACACACATCCCGATCATAAAGCGCGGAGAGTTGCTTAATCAATTTGGCATGCTATTTCAAGGTGGTGCTTTGTTTGATAGTTTGAAAATCTGGGAAAATGTCTCATTTACTCTTCTGCAAGGCAAAAATATTTCTCGTAAAGAGGCGAGAAGAATAGCTGAGGAAAAGCTGGCGCTAGTGGGTTTAAACCAAGCAACACTAGATCTTTACCCTAACGAGCTTTCGGGTGGGATGCAAAAAAGAGCAGCGCTTGCAAGAGCCATTGCAAATAATCCGAGTATTATATTTTTTGACGAGCCGACTTCCGGGCTTGACCCGATTACTTCGCAGGTAATAATTGAGTTGATTGCTAATCTTTCTAAAGAGCTTAAAGCAACCACAATTACTATTACTCATGATATGAAGTGTGTTAAAACTATAGCTGATAAAGTGGCCATGATTTATAAGGGCGAAATTATCTGGCAAGGTGAAGGAAAGAACATCGAGTCTTCAGGGAATGAGTATGTTGATCAATTTATCAGCGGAAGAACTACCGGGCCAATCACCAATAATGCTTAAAGCAAAGCTAAGCATTTCCTTAACATTGATAAAAAATTCCTCTAACTCTTTTAGAGGAGTAACTACTATATCCCGCTTATTTTCGGCAACAGGGGAGCAGGGGCTCTAAAGGTTTGCTAAACATAAAGTATCAAAAGGTATAATTATAATGAAAAAGTGATAAGAAAGAAAAATTGTAAGTTAATTTTTAAGTTATCACTTAAATGAGCATGAGTTGTATATTTTAATTGACGTAAGAAAAGAAAAAATTTATATATTAGCAACAACATATGTGCCCGTAGCTCAGCCGGATAGAGCAACTGCCTTCTAAGCAGTGGGTCGGGGGTTCGACTCCTCCCGGGCACGCCACATAAAATAAGGTTTTTAGCCAATATTTTAAAACCGATAAATCTTTCTATGCTATCATTTGATAGATAGATATAATTAGGTAATTGCTAATTATAAAACCTTTGTTGTTATATCGTTCTATATAGGCTTGGAGTAATAACTAATATAGAATTTCTTGAATAATTTAAAACCTACTTTAGATTGATTATTATAATTTCCGATAAGAAATATGAATAAAGATTATATGCTTACATAATTTTATAAGGTTAGTTAATACAATAAATGTTGAATGAATACCATCAACTTAACTAATACTAACAATTTTTATCATGTTAGATATAATAACTGATTTTAAAAGAATAAAATGAATCTTCATTTTATTAATCATGTTTATTAAGAGTTTAGTTCCTAGTCCCGGAACGTGAGAGCAAGTAAATACTAAGATGTTAACTTGTCTAAAATAATAAAAACAATATATCCGCCCTTGCGACACTGATGCGGCACCAAAGAAATTTTGTGATTTTATAAAAACGCTGGAATATTAGGAAATACTTGGTTGCGGGGGCTGAATTTAAACCAATGACCTTCAGGTTATGAGCCGCAAGTTCTAGCTGTTTATAGGAGCTTATCAAGCTGTGTATAGCTTGACATATCCTAGGTTTTACAGTGCTTCTATATCTATAAAATATAATGATTTTATAGGCGGTTTTATTTATATGGTATCCCCAAAGTATCCCCAAGTGAAAGATAAAATTTATAATTTTACTAAGAAATTTTTAGATGAACTGCCTATTTCTGCTCCCGGAAAACGAGATTATTGTAAAGACTATAAAGGGAGCGGACTGGAAATTATAGTCACAGATAAAGGAAATAAATCTTTTGAAGTAACAAAAAAAAATGGCCGTATTATTAGGGTGACTATCGGGCAATATCCAAATATTTCAATTGAAAATGCACGTAAAGAAGCTCTGCATATTAGCTCCCAAATTGCTCAAGGAATCAAAAAATTTAAAGAAAAATCAAGAGACAGATTTTTACAAGCAGACGAATTACCAAAATTTTTTAAAGCCTTAAATGGAGAGATAAATGAAACTGCTAAGGGTTATATACTAATTTCACTTCTTACCGGAGCGTGAAAAAGTAATGTATTAGCTATGAAATGGAATGAAATTAATTTCCAGACTAAAACTTGGAGAATCCCGGAAACTAAAAACGGGGAGTCTTTAACTATTCCTTTAACAGAGCAAGCATTGGAGATATTACACCAAAGACAAATTGCTAACTTAAAGACAGAATTTTCAGAAAGTGAGTTTGTATTCCCTTCTAACAGCTCTTCAGGGCATCTGGCAGACCCGAAAAAAGCATGGAAAAGGATACTGTAGAAAGCAGGGATTGAAAATCTCCGTATACATGATTTAAGGAGAACTCTTGGAAGTTGGCAAGCTGCAACCGGCGCAACAACCGCTATTATAGGCAAATCTTTAGGTCATAAAAGCCAACAGGCAACTAGAGTCTATGAAAGATTAAATATTGACCCGGTAAGAGATTCTCTAGAAAGAGCAACAAAAGCTATGTTTAATAATCAATACTAAGCTTATCATGTAAGTGGAATTGTAATAATAGTTTTAAAACATTGTCCAATAATTTAATAATATTCATAGAAAGTAAATTAAAGAAATAATTTCATTATAAAAATACAGCCTTTGTTTTTCCTAACAGAAAACTACCACTTCTCTCTTATTTGTAAAACTTGGTTTACATAGCCTAGATGCTCAAATAAAATATAAAATAAAGTATAATAAAAATTATAAATTTTTAAAATTTAAAAACCTCTTGAGCTCCCTGAATTTCTGTCTTTCTCTTCCTCTGTATTGGTTTTGTCGGCTAATTCATCATTTGTTCTCCTACGTTGGGCAGGTGGTCTCGGTGCATTGAAGGAAGAGGAAGTAGTACCAACTTGTTCTTGAGCCTCTTCCCTTGAGCGCTTGCTACCCTGCCGTTCCTCCAGCTCCATATCGGTATCTTGTGAAACCCCTAAAAGTTCCAAGCTTCTTATGCATTCTTGAGTTTTTTTAAACTCATTTGATTCTTCTCCATATAATTTTATTTGAAGATCAAGAGCTTCTTTGTAACAAAGCTTTGCAATTTCTGCGCTGCTATCCTTATAATATTTTGCAAAACGATTTAATAGTTTACAATAAAGTGATTTGTTATTCCTGCTCCATTCTGAGTATAATTGATCCGGGTTAGATTTAGCCTTACTTGAATCATCAAAATTATATCCTGTGCTTTTTTGAATAATTTCTTTAACCAAATTTTCTGATTTATGCTCTTTACCTTTCATAAAAAAGTTTTTAGTAGTGATACGAATTGCTATTTCTAAAGAGTTATTTCGCTTATCTTGTTCTACCTCCCCACCAAATAGTTCAAGTTTAATTTTACTTCCCCTGTAAACCGCTCTAAACATACCTTCGTCATCTTTTTCAATAAAGCCCATATCTTCAAGTTTTGTAACAAGCTTTTCGTTTTTAGCTAATTTTACTAAAGCCTCTTCAGAAATAATAAATTTAGGTTCATTTATACTTAAAATATAGAATATTTTTAATAACTTTTTTTCTTTCTTATTAAGTTTTGCGATTGCAAAGTTGAGGAATTTAAATATATTATCATTATCAGTTTCATTATATGTACTTTCAACTTCAAATATAGACTTTATAATTGTACCTAAATCAGAATGTAGTTTATCTATATTGTATCTTATAAATTTAGAAGCTAAATTAACAATGCTTACAAATTCCAACTGGTTGTCATCAGGGGTGCTTATTTCTAGTCCTTCTTTATAAGCATTAATTCGTTGCTTAGGATTAGCTAAAACCCATGCTAATTTTTTAAAAGCAGCTTTCTCTTTCTTCCATAAATCTGTGTTATTTATTAAAAATTTAAAAAGTTTTAATTCACTAAATTTTTTAAGATTTATAGTAGTGGTATACTCCATTAATTCATGATAGCGTAATAATCTGTTTTTTATTGCCGGGGACGGTTGGGAGGAACTGCTAGTACTTGATTCTGCTGGGCTATTTGTTGTTTGATCTAATTGTGGAATGGGATTTGAATCATGTGTTAAAATTATATGTTCTCTTTTCTTTTTTGAAGAGTTAGGAAGTAAATTATTTATCGCAAATTTTGATTCATGTATATCTTCAAAAATAAGTAAATATGAATGCGAATGTTCAACAAGATATTTATTAACACGGCTTAGTATAGTGCCTTCGCCTTCTTCATAATCAATTCTTTTACCCGAAAAAATTTCTTTACTAATTTTACTATTAATTTTATCTGCTAAGGCTTTAAATTGCTTCTCAAAAGAAATTGAGGCATTAAATTTCCAAGCTATATCATATCTACCCTTATTAAGTATAAAGAATCTTTCTGCTATTTGGGATTTACCAAATTTTGCTCCTCCGATAATACGTACTACTCTATTAGTTTTTAATTGATCCGTTAATTCGTTATTTTCTGAATCTCTTGGTATATATCTTTTTTCTTAATTAATTTTAATGTTTGAAATTATAGGTTCATCACGTAATTTATGTCTCATAAGGATTTCAGCTATAATAGATTGACAACTTTTATTATTTAATTCCTGTGAGGAGGGTGTTCTTACTTCGGATGTTTCACTTAGATCAATCAATTCATTAAAATCATTTAGCTGCCCTTTATTTAAGTTTTTATATTTCTCTATTGAATTAAAATAGATTATAATAGAAGAAATTGCTAAAGAAGCTAATACTCCATGTATAAAATATCCATGCACTGCTTTTTCTACAAAATTAACAGAGTTTCCATTATTTAGTAGATTAATTGTTTTACCACCAACCATATAACGAGATATATGACTTTTTATTTCTATTTTATTTTCTTCTCGTAGCTCTTTAATACCTTTTTCAAGGTCATGAAGAAACTTGCTAAGTTCGCTTTTTTCTAATGTATGTGAAGCACTGCTACTTATAAAATCTAATAATTCCCCCTCGTCTTTTTCTTTACCTTTTTTTGAATTCTCTTGTCTAACGTATTCATTTAGCTTAGTAAGGAATTGATCACCTAATTTGTCCTTTATTATTGTGTGAAGTTCCAGATAACTAGATATGTAATTTATTAGTTTATCTCCATCTAGCTTCTCTTTCTTTTCCTTATCTAATTTTGGTGACTCTTTGATATGCTTTTCCAGATCAGTAAGAAATTCTTTAGTAAACTCATCATCCCTTGAGGTACAGGAAGCAATATAAACATTATTCTTAAGAAATTGGATATGTACTTTGTCTAAGCATTTATTTCCGGTACAACATATCACTACATCAGCTTGTTTTAAACCCTTGTATATTGAAACTACTTTAAAAGAATGAGCTGAAGCTTCTAACTTTCTAACTTGATTTGTTTCGCATATAAGAACAGGCCCCCTAGTTTTTTCTGAAGCTACCCTTGCAGCAGCTGAGCCTATTTTACCGTATCCAATTACTAAAATTGTATTTGATTCAGCTAAATGAGTATAATCTTCAACTCTAAGAATATGGTCAGTAGCATCTGTTATTGCTTTACCGACATTATAATCTTCATTTATTTGGCTTCTTGCAACGCTTATTATAGGTGGAGCTTTGTCTTGATATTCTCTTTTTATTGCTTCTTTTATTTGTGGCAAAGACTTTATAATATTAAATTCTTTCAATTGCTCTGTGCGTATCACACTAGATAATATTTGCTTTTTTACTTCTTTAAGTTCTTTCCTATATTTTTGGTGGCCGTTTTCGGTGTCTTCTACTATTCCTAGTAAAGTATTATTTAAGCTACTTCTTTTAGTTAATAAATCTTTTAGCGTATATGAAAAATATCCTCCTATATCTATAATTATAATTTTTTTATCTTTTTGTGCCCACTTATTAACAAAAAAAGCCCCGTCTAATGCTAACCATTCTTTTACTTCAGTACTTTCAAGACAAAATTTTTCAAGACCGCGAGATTTTATTTCTTCCGGGTTTTCTTTCAATTTAAGTAGTTTTTCTTCTAATTCTTTTCTTTCATCCTCATTTTGAAATGGCTTAAATTTACCTTTTACAATTAAGTGATTTGCAATTTTGGTCTCTTCTAACCATATTCTTATATTGGTATCTGCAATAGAGCCTTTAGCTATTACTGCCGCAATACTACCTATTTCTTTCAATCCTTCTAAATAAAAAGGGAGTGTAGGAACAACATGACCAACAACAATAAATTGTATATCTTTCATGTTCTCAGTTTCATCGCCTGCAAATCTTCTAATTACATCCTTGTAAAAATCTCTAATAAGTTCTTTCTCTGCTTGAGGCATTTTTATCTTATCTTCAATCTCTTTTTCATTAGGGAAATTAAACTCTAAAGGTCTTGTTTTGTTACCTTCCTGTTGTAGCCTTCTTGAATTTCTAGACACTTTAGGTGTTTCATAAGGTGTGGTATTATTTTTATCTTTACTCATAACAACTACCCTTTTATTGAAAGTTTCAAATATTACTTAAGTTTTTCTCAAGTTAGTCATATAAAAACTATTTGTAACTAGAAGTTATATTAAATAAGCAGGTAAGCAATTGCTTGCTAACATACTAATATAGCCTTTTGTGATATAAATCTATTAATCCTCTATCTTTATTAACAGTGTAGGTAATTTAGATGATGATTCGGTTATTAGCCGTTATGTTCGGCAAATATATTTGATATAGCTTGTCCAACAAATATTATTTTAGGCTTATAAAGCATATCCTATAAATGATAAGCTGGAACAAGTTAATTATATATGGTGGTTACTTCCTTTTGCTGTAAATATTTAAGATTACAGGAAACATAAAAGAAGTTAGGAGATACCTATTAGGTGTGATAGAGCATTTGCTCGATCATAATTTAAGTTACCTTGAAATAGGTGAAGAAGGCAAGCTTAGGTTGCCTAAACACTTTATAAGGGCTGCTGCTAATAATAGAATTAATTCATGCTTACCGGCTTTGCCCTTTGGGGGACCAACCTGGGCAGTTATCATATGAAGAGCAGGTAAGGATGTTTACTGCTTCAATAGTTAATGGTAAGAAGTTAATTAGACTTATAAAAGAAGAGCTGGAAAATGACAATGAGGGATATGGATTAGATAGAATTATAGAGATAGCTTCTATAAACTACAAAGCCCTTAGCGATAATGAAATGAGAATAAAGCTAAAGTATACAACATTATTACTAGCATTAGGAGAAGTGATAGGTAACCTGCAAAGGCACGAGTTGCTAACCGGGATAGCGCAGCTCGATATTAAACCGGATGAGAATGTTGAGGTAATAACAAAGATGATACCCGACATAAGAGAATATAGAAATGCTTTGACTCATCATGGGTATAACAATTATGAACTCTTTAAAGAAGCAATTAAATTGATATGGATGGATAATGAACAAATCATTACAGAAATTAATTATTTATATTAAAAAGTAAAAGAAGAAAGTAAAAAATCAGAAATATTGAAAAGTTATGATATGGATGCTATAAAGCAGGAAGAGATTTCCTTAGAAAAAAATAAAACTAATACACATTGCATTTTAAACTAGTTAACCGGTAAAATTTATGAAAAATAGTACAACAGTATTTCGTCCATTATCAGAGCAAGGAAAAATATTTATTGAAAACAATAAGGATGGAATAAAGGCTATTCTAGCCTCATTTTCTTGGATTCAAGAAGCATATATTGAATATAATCATTGGCGCCCTATTTATTATTTAGAAGGCGAATATAAACAAGGGTACTTTAAGGGTGCTATAGTACAAAAGCAGCTTGAAAAATTTTACTTGAAACGAGGGGTTGCATTTAATGCTATAGTACTTTCCGGAAAAGAATCAACCTCTGAACTATTCTATAATGCGGAAGAATATAAAACCAAGGAAGCTGCTGAAAAAGCAAGGACCACAGAAGAGTTGAAGAAGGAGAGAGAAGGTTTGGATGTAAATGGGCGTATAGAGCTATATGAAGAAGAGGTAATACTTGCCATAAAACAGGCTTTTGTAGAAATGGCAGGTATTTTCATTAGTCAAAAACAACAAAAGTTAGCTGCTAGTGAAGATGGAAATATTAAATTATTATTAAACTCAGTTTCTTTCAAAGAGTGTGGGAGAATAGCTACCTATTATGAGCTAAAATTCAATACTGACAACGAAACATTAGTAATAGACTGGGATCAAGATGATAAAGAAGGTAGCATTATTTTAAATCCTGAAATGCTTTTCGACAAAGTACTACCGAAGCTGAGAGAGTATGTATTAAATAAATATGGTAATATTGTTAGTCCGGAAGATAGCGAGCAAGTGAAAGCAATGAAGTCAATACTTGGGGATGAGGAAGTGTATAACAGTTTAATAAAAAGCGATAATACCCATAAATTCTTGTTGGCTGCTAAAAATAATGATGAAGAGGGAGTACTAAAGTTACTGACTGACCGTTTAACTCGTCCTTCTAAACTTGAAAACATTGTAGATATTATAACTAAAGCTAATAACCTTTTAAAGGAGAATTCAAAAGAAATAGAAGTTGTTAAGAATAATTCTTTAAATGGGCAATTAAGTAAGAATATCTCTTGGATAGAGAAAGCTATACTTGGTGATTCCTTAACCCGTCCTAAAGGCAGTAGCCTTTAATTTACATTAAATAAAAATAGAAAATAGGAGAGGAAGTATAGCAAATTTCTCTTATTTATTACTATTATTCTCCACCATCCAGTTAGCGAATCTGGTATCTACTTTAGGCTCGTCTGCACTTAAGGAATAAATATAAACTTCCTGTATAATGTGCAACATCTGCTCCAAGGTAAGAGTTAAGTGTTTTCGGGCTATTATTTTCTCTACCGACTGCAATGTATCATTATATAACTTAAAGTTCCAAATATGCTTCTCAATAGGTTTTATAGTAGCATCTCTACTCACCATGTAAGCAGGGTTTGAGCTTTCATTACCCAATAAAGCATCTACCGAACACTCGAGGGTCTTTGCTATGGCAACTAAGGTCTCCATGCCGGGATTAGTGGATTTGTTATTTAAAATATTTCTTACCGCACTAATCTTAAGCCCTGACTTCTTTTCAACTGAACTTGCAGTCAAATTTCTTTCGCTCATCCTTTGTTTTATCTGCTCTTTTAAATTCTCTAAAACATATTTTGTATTTATCATATCCGTCTCATTTATTTTTCTGCTTGTGAGTACAATTTCTATATGCTATTTGTGCTTATGCTATAATAACTACTAGTTATACTCAGAATAGGTAATAATATAATCATAATATATCACAAGCTAAATTCATATAAACTTTATAAATATTGAGTAGAATATTCTTTAGTCATTGTTAATATATTTAATTAGTAACGATTTAACAGGTAATAGTTATGAATATTAAGCTATTACAAAAAGAAGCTAATATATCCAATGAGAAATTAAATGAATCTATAAAATTATTAAGGTCATATGGAATAAGGACAAATTTTATAAATATAATTAAAAATAAAATGCATTAATTGAGTGTAATTGAAACAATAATTATACTTCAAAAAATTGGAATTTATAAATTAACCCGGGAATATGATTAAATTCTACCATATCATCTCTAACCTCATGGTTTCAAACAACGCCAATAACAGAGCAAAAGCAGTTGGCAAGTAATTCAACTGTAAAACTAGTTACTACGCTACTGGATGAAAGTATTACCATGCAAACCTTAATGGAAAGAAAAGAAAGGATAAAGCTGGAATTAAATGAAGCGTTATAACCTTGGGACAAAGGCATAAAACCACTCAAGCTGAAGTATTGACCCAAGATATTGAAAAATTCACCGTAATTGCAGATAAAGGATATGACGGTAATGCTTTCTTAAGCACTTTTGAAATCAAATAAAACCAAACCAATCTGTTATACCACTTAAATCAAATAGAAAAAATTCCACTTCTTATGATTCGCATCTTTACAAAGAACGTCATCTTATTAAATGCTTCTTTGGTAAAATTAAGCATTCCCGTAGAACCTTCTCTAGATTCGACAAAATTGCCAATGCTTTCCTTAACTTAGTGGAAACTCTTTTATGGTTAGGTTAATTTTTTGTTCATGCAACCTATATTTTTTAAAGAAAAAAACTTTAACAAAAGGGTGTAAGCGTGTTGATAAGATGAGAGGCGGGGGAGTATATATTAGTCTTTAAGGCAAGATAAAAAAGTTCTCCTCAACATATTGTGTACACGGCTATACATAAGGAGTAATCAGGATTTCAAGTGGGGGCAAAGAAATAGCATACACTCTGCTAATTTTTGCAAAAGTAAAAAATTATTTTTCATCCTTAATCACTTTTACTTTAAATTTTAAAATAAGTCTTTACTGAAGGTTTTCTAAAACAGAAAAATGAAATTGAATAATTTTCTTTAAATATTGCAATCACAAAGTTTCCCGAGGTATCCCCGGAAAATTTACGATTTTATAAAAACACTGGAATATTAGGAAATACTTGGTTGCGGGGGCTGGATTTGAACCAACGACCTTCAGGTTATGAGCCTGACGAGCTACCGGGCTGCTCCACCCCGCGTCAAATATTATTGAAAAGATAATATACCCTATTGTTTTCAATAATGCAAGCTTTGATAAAAAATTTAGTCAAAATAATTCAGCTAAACTATTTTTTATTCAACGTTGCCAACTTCTTTTGCAATATCAATCGGGCTTTTGTATTCTTTATCATCAAAGCGGCTCAAAACATTTAATACATCCGAGGGAGCCCCGTTTTTCTTAGCGGTTTTTTCAAGATCCGCTTTGCCGGCAGGATAATGAATCCCTTTAAGATAACGCTCAACTGCAGCAGGACTTGCTTTTTCAGGATCACCCCTACCGCCTTCGCTTGTTTTTTTTCCGCCTTCAACTCTTCCGTCTTTTGTATCTTTTACCATTTTTTATCCCCGAAATTTATTTGAATTAACTTATAAATTTTTAGCTTATTTACAAGTTTTTAGAAAAGTGATTTTAAAGGAGTTTTAACGTGGACAAAGATATAATGGTTATTTTTACGCCTATTTTCCTTAAGAGTAAAAATAAATATTAAATTGATAAATAATAATTTTATAATATATTAATATTATAATAATATTAGATATAAATATAAGTATGAAAATCTTTGTATCAGCGAGTACTTCATTAAAGAATAGTGCAAGCTGGTTAGCTTTTTTTTCAAATAAAATAATGAATATAGGCTATATAATAAATGGGATAGCGTTAACTTATGGAGCTATTTGCATTAACAGCCAAAACCAGTTACAAGACGGGAAAGTAATAAGAGCACCTGAAGTCAAAAATATGGCAATAATTTCCGTTTTAGGGCTATCAAGCTATGCTACAAGTGGTGGCTTATATTTAGCAGAGGAGAGCCTTGAGTACCTAGCCAAAAAAATAGACCAAACAAGCGATCTGATTGATAATGCGCTGGATTATGCTACAAACTTAACTCATAGTGCTTTTTATTAATCTATATAATTATTAACCCTTAATTAATAAATATGTGATATTATTAAATATATTATAGGTATATTTTTAATAAATGGCGCTTTATGAGTAAAGTTATAGTCAAAGAATATCAGGAAAATATAAAAAATCTTTTAAATGAACTTAACTTTGTAATTAATGAATCAGAGCACATTTCATCGGCTGATAAAGTGAAAATGGACGTTTTACCTGAAGTTTTGTCGCTGAATAAATCTCTGGTTATGAAAATGCTACAGGATATGGGGGTAAGCTCCGATAAAGTTAAGCAGCTATTCCAAATAGAAAATTTTAGCTTTCAAGCGTTGGGGGAAGGAAAATATAATAGTCATGAAGCAATGCAAGATTTTAAAGTGTTGAGCTTAATGCTTGATCCTAAGTTTTTAAGCATAATTAGCGGCTATGCCGCTTCCTCTTTGAAAAACAATACTTTCAACAAATATAAATTAAACAGCCTCAAAGAGTGGAAAGAAAAACTAAATAACCTGAATAAACAAAAAGAGGATAAAGTTAAGGAGCTTGACGGCTTAAAGCAATTTTTAAATCTGATTGATAGTAAAGAAGAAGAGGTATTAAAATCTGTAACAAGTAATTTTAGTAAGATAATAAAAGAAGGTACTTTATATTTTGATAAACTTGATGTTTTAGAAACCGGATTAGCTGAACTATTAAATCAGGCACAAAACAAGGGATTAAAAGTAGTAGAAAATTTAATTAATTCTTTAATTAAAGACTCCAACAAGCAACTTGTTGAAGTTATGCAATGGGAGGATAAACTAAATGATTTTTTAAAAATAAATAGTTTCAATTCTTTTCAAATAAAAGAAATTAATAAGTTAACCGAGGCAAATGCCGAAGAGATTCTACTGCCGTTAAACTTCGAGATAGAGCTTAATAAGCTTATTACAGCAGCGAGCTTAAGAAAGAAAGATCTGCAATCACTGACCGCAGAAGCAATAGGAGTATTAAATGCGGTTGACCCAGCTAAACAAGGGCAACTTTTAAGAGAAATATCTTATAATTTAATGAAAAATAAGAATGAGTCTTCCTTTCACTCAGAGGAAATGAAAAAAGTTATTAAAAACTTTAAAGAAGAGGTGGAAAGCAAATTAAAAAGTGAGTTTATAAACCCTGAAAATAAAATAAAAAATGTGAAGCAGGCAAAAGAGTTGATAGAACAGGAGATAATAAGTAGAGAAAGCGAAATAGATGAGATTACAAAAGATACTTATAAAGAGCTGGATAATCATTTTGATACAAAAGGAATCGGAAATGAAGATAATATCCTGACTTTAGTTAAAAGCTATATATTCGAAGTAAAGCTTGAAAAAAATAACACTATAGCTGAAAAGCTTACCAATCAGAACTATGTTAGTCAACTTATCGATTCGGAAACTAAGCTTAAGGCAAAAATTATAGAAAAAATAAGTAAGCTTTCCGCGAAACAAAATGATAATAAAAATATAAGCAACACTACTCTTGAAGAAGAACTTAAGACGAAAGAGGAGGTTATCAAGCAGCTGAGCTCATGGAACACTAAATTAAAAGGTGATGAGATATTCAAAAAAGTAGCCGGTATATTGGAAAACAATAAGCTGAACTTAGAAGAAAATGCTAATGAAGTTTTATTTCAAAAGCAAATAGAGGAGATAAGTAATAAGTATAGTAATCATGATTTTTTTGCATATGGGGAACGAATTCAAGATAAACTATTTAGCAAACAAGGGGAGTGGCACACATTTTTTAATAGTGGGTTTTACCCGTTTAATAGTATCGGAGATAGTATTAATACAGGATTAACTATACTTAAAGGAATTCTTACCGGGGAAGCATTCACAGAACTACTTTCAGGTAAAAAATTTAGCAAAGGGATGCCATGGAGTAAAAAGGTAAGTGGAAATATAGATGCGGTTTTAATGAAAGAGTTAGATGCCATTAAAGAAAAATGCTTTGAAAAATTAAATAACCTTATAACTAAGCAGGGCTTTATTAATACTGACCGAGAAGATGCTATTACTATAAAGCTTAATCATGATAAACTAACCGCTTTCTCAAAAACTTTTGAATTTCAACCTGTTATGCTAGGTAAGAAAAGCACTGAAATTATTAACGATTTTGATGCCTATGAAGCAAAGCACATCCATCCGATTTTAAAGTTTAATTTTGCTGATAAAATAAAAGCAAAAATAAAAAACCATATAAATATATTTGAAGAAGGAACACAGGAGCAAATTAGTATTATTGAAAAAAATATAGAAGCTTCCGCCAATAATGCAAAAGCTAGTATTATATTAAAAATTAATAAATTATTTTCCGAGATGATGGGGGTAATTATAGATAAGCAATTGCATCAAATCAATGAAGCCCTTAAGCAGGATATAAGCAATGAACTAAAAGCATTTAAGCTGGAAGCGATTAATAGGTTATATTATTATTTGCCTGCCGATGAAAGTATAGATCCTAAAAACCTTCAGCGAACCTTAGAAAAAGTCATGAAAGAAGTTTTTGAATATCAGGCGGAATTATTGAAGAATCTTCCTAATAAATATATTAAAATTATCGATGAGAAATTTGCTCAATTTCTTTCTGATGCCCTAGAAAAAATATCCCCGGCAATAATGGAGTTTATTGACAAGCAAGGTAGGCAAATTATAGATGAATATGAAACGGAGTTTTCAAGTATTAATATCAACTTGATTGAAGAAGCTAAAGAGTTCTTCGGAATTAAAGTTGATCGAAACGGCAATGAATATATTGAACAAGAATCACTATTATATAAGGTAAAAGAACTTTTTGGTATTAAACATCAATATGAAAACTTAAAAAACTCCCGGACTCTTATCGAGGAAAGTACTGAATATCATATTAAGTTACTATTTAAAGATATGATTTTCAATTCCGCAGAACTTAATAAAAAGTTAAACGACATAGAATATTTAGAAAAACTTGATCTTAATATGCTGGATGAAAAAGATAAAGAGTTTGTTTCCAATCTCAAATTCATGAAACATGCGGAAAAAATGCATAAAATTTATGAGAAACTAGAGATATTGGAAAAGCAAAGTAACCAGGAAAATGATAATAATTTTAATTTAGAAAAAGCTCCTAATTTAAGAGATCTGCTAGATCATAGCGATTGGTGGAATCTGAAACAATACTCCGCGGTTTTCGTAGATAATGCTTATGATACCATAAATAATTATTATAAATTTTATTTTGATACTTCATTTGATAATATAAAAGCGGCACAAGACGATATTGTGCAATATATTAATTCATTTCATAATATAATTGAGATAGCTAAAGTAAAAATATTTGTAAATTTAGTGGAAGCCAAAAAACAATCTAATTTATGTACTTTAACTAAAATTAACCAACCTATAGATTGTAATAAAAATTATGAATCATCTTTAAAACAATTCATTAATTTATTCCCTCAATATAAAAAGGATTCAAGCTTAATTAAGGATAAAATATTTGAGCTGTCATATGAGGAAGCAAAATTATTTTACAGCTACCGGATACCGGTGCCTGAAATTAAAGACAAGCAAATCTGGGAACAGGTTTATGAAGAATATATAAACCTAGCTGAACATGTTACTCATGATTTCAGTAATTAGCCACAATAATGTAAATTAATAATAATTAAACTTAATTTTATAGATCATTTCTAACTAATAAGGCTAGGTCGTATACTTTATTTTTTGCAACGCCAAAAGATTCTGAGATTTCTGCAACAGCATCTTTTAAGCTGGTTTTTTGCCTCAAGAGTGATTTTAATAACTCTTTAATATGTTGCTCATCTATTTCTTTATCGGCTTCAGTTTCTATTAATACTACTATTTCTCCTCTTATTTCATCTTTTAATGCATAATGATTAATCAGAGAGGTGAAATTACCTCTGGTAATCTCTTCAAACCTTTTGGTCATTTCCCGTGCTACGCATACTTGTGAGGTAGGGAATATTCTACTTGCAGTTTCCAAGGTATCAAGCAATCGTCTGGGACTTTCAAAAAAGATTAAAGTAGTTTCAAATTTTTTATATCCTGCCAAAGTTTTTTCTTTGGCAGCCTTTTCATGCGGTAAAAATCCTAAAAAAGAAAATTTTAAGCTTTTGAACCCGCTTAAAACTAAGGCATTAATCAATGAACATGCTCCAGGCAGAGATTCTACTTTTATGCCGCGCTCCATCGCTTTATTAACGAGCTTATAGCCGGGATCGGAAAGAATGGGAGTGCCTGCATCGGAAACCAGAGCGATTGATTGGCCTTGTTCAATTAGGGTAAGGCACTTCTCGATTTTATTATCCGAAGCATGGTCATCAAATTGGAAGCATTTAGTGTTAATTTGATAAGCGGAAAGCAACTTTTGCGTAACTCTGGTATCTTCACATAATATAACATTAACTTTTTTTAAAGTATCTAAAGCTCTTAAAGTAATATCCTCAAGATTGCCTATTGGTGTAGCAATTATAAACAAAGCGTTAGATATGCTTGAAAATTCATTTTTTTTATTTATCTTATGCTCGTACATTAATTTACAATTATTATTTATGTTGAAGAAAATTTTTATCGTTTTATCTTTATTAACACTAACCGGCTGTACTAGCAATAATGTTGATAATAAACAAGTTGAACTTCAACCCATCCCGGAAAAAAATGTTTCAGAAAACCATCGAAGATTAGAGGTCGCTCTTCTCCTACCGCTCTCAGGGGAGCATGCCGAGATAGGTAATAATATGCTGCAAGCTACCCGACTTGCTCTTCATGAATTAAAAGTAAGCCAAGTTAATATCAACCCGATCGATATCGGAAGCGATATAGCCCACCCAGAAGAAATTTTAAATTTATTAGATGAAAAAAAATATGATATTATCGTCGGTCCTATATTTTCCCATCATACAAAAGTAATTTACAGTTATGCTTACAAACATCAAATCCCGCTTATTTCTTTTTCAAATGATATCAGTTTATTAAATAATGAGGGGTTATTTTTAATCGGGATAATGCCTGATCAAGTTATTAATAGAGTTGTAAACTATGCGGCACTGGAAGGATATAATAAACTCTTCGGATTGTTGCCTGAGAACAGATATGGCTTGTATATTGAAAACATTCTTAAAAACAATGCGGAAGGAGGTAATTATCAAGTTATAGATATAGCTAGATATATTCATTCTCATGATACCGCCTTAACAAATGCTCAAAATGCTTTAACCATTATTAAAGCTGCTATATTAAAACAAGCGGCAGTTGAAGGAAATAATACAAAAAGCTTTGCACTTCTAATGCCGGAGGGTGGAGAATTTACCTATGAAATTACAAAAGATATGTATGCTTGGGCAGAAGAAAATAAAATTAAATTAAAATTCCTCGGATCCCCGCAATGGGATAATAAAAAACTGGTTTCAGCAAAACATTTAAACGGTGCTTGGATTGCAGCTGCTCCGAATTTACACTTAAAAAATTTCGAACAACGATTCTATGATAATAATAACGTAGAACCATTTAAGATATCGGCTCTTGCTTATGATGCAGCGGCATTACTTGCGGTATTATCAACTAAAGATAATATTTTAGAAGCTTTGCTGGATGATGGCGGGTTTCAAGGTGCTTCCGGTATCTTCAGATTTAAAAAAGACGGTAGCAATGAAAGAATGCTCTCTATATTTGAAATTGAAAAAGGTGAATTGAAAGAAATTGATCCCGCCGGCTCAAGTTTTTAATTAACAATTCTAGTAAAAACCCTTTAAATAAATTTTAAAGGGTTCTCATTAATTTATAACTCATCATGTGTGTTAATAATTGAAAATGAAGTAGAGAATATATCCGTTCTTTCAGGAGAGTTTAAGCATTCACGTTCAGCTTTATATGCGGAGGAAGTAGAATAAGAGCGAGAGGTATCACCAAAGCACTGTTTGTATGCTTCAAGGGTAATAGCATATTTAACTCCGTATTTAGCCCGGCATTCAGATTGTTTAGAATATGAATAACTTTTTATAAATTGATAAAATTCTTGAGTTTCTGGGGGGCATTCATGAAAGTACAATCCTGTTTTCGTATCAGTATTAACCAAATAACCTTGAGGGCCTATATCTTCAAGAAATGCATAAGACCATGCATTTTCTCCTTTATCGTCAACACAAAGTTTTAGGGTGTTTGGAAGGGATTCTAAATTTAAGTTAATAAAATCCTCATGCTCCTTGCTTTGAGTGAAAAATGCTTGTTCATTATTTTTATCAAGATTAAAACACGGTTTCATATCTTCCGCAGACATAAACTTGTATATGTGATCTGCAACTGATTCAGCTATTTTATTATATGTAAATGAAGATAACGAATATATAAGATTTTCAGCTATATCATATGGTTTATAAAATAATGAAACGAGCGTAGTTATTTTAGGCTCTATATTTTCTTCATATGTACTGAAATATTTCAGGTAGCTATTTAAAGTCTCCATTGAATATTTTAAGCGGTAGTAATTCCCCACACAATCTAATGCAATATGGCCAGCCCCCATTATCAAAGCAATAGTATTATGGTTCGTAAATCGTGCTATCCCATAAGGGATTAGTAATATGTATTTTGCTACTTCAAGTGCAAGTATATTATAAATTTTATTAATTTCGGTTCCAGCTAGATAAAACTCGAATGCATTGTTATATGGTAAAATATCGGGAGGGGTTTTAGGATTATTATTCTTTAAGCTGTTACTTGGCATTATACAAATAGGAGATTATGTGTTTATAGATGGACTATACACTAAATATGTTAAAATTTTATTATGGGAGCCGCAATTTTATTATATAATTAATTTTATAATAGCTAAAGTTCAGCAAGCAAATTTGCTCTTAGGTCATTAAATCTATATCCGGATTTATCTATTCATAAGTATGTATATGAACCACTAGAGCAAGAATAATTCCTATTAAGGGGCATATATGCAGGTTTGAAAAATCTTCTTATTATTCATCTTTCTTCTTTTTTATTAACCCTTAATAAAGTATTTTAAAGTTAGGGTAATCTATTTGCTTATAACCACTGGAAATTGTCTCTTTTGTTAATAATTGTTTTTCTTCATCGAGTGTAAAACAGCGGTTGAGTACTGCTTACTATTAATGAAAACACATAAAGAGGCTTGGAAATTAATTCAGGGTTTCCATATAAGTAAAATAAACCTATAGGAAGAGTAAAGATTGATGGAGAATACAGGTTTTCAGGAAGAATACTGGAGAAAATATAATGGCTTTGATAAGCTACTTCAATAGCGGAAGCAATTGTACTTACTGCTGAAGCCGTAAATATTTTAACAGAATCCGACCAAGTTAATTCTTTAAAGAATCATGATAAATATCAGCCGAACATTTAAGAGTATGCAAAATAACTAATTTGAATAATTGAGATGATTGCATCCATTTGCATTAGCATTCGTTCCAGAATATATGAAACCGCTAACCACACTACCTGTGCCAAAATTTGTTATATTTTTTAAATATTTTCTAAAAACTTAAAAGGAATAAATACATTAAGCAAGATATTTTATGTTAATAAGAGGAGTTGTTTATTTAATTATAAATAAAGCAATAAAATGCATTTATCCAAGGTGATGTTTATACAGGCAACCCATTTGCCTATCTTATTTCCGGCTAAAAACTCGAGTACTATATAAAATTTCTTGCATATAAATCTTTTGGGCATTATCTATATCATATCAAATATTTTTATAAACGGATAATGCAAGAGCTAGTATTTTATTCTTTTGCCATATTGATTGTGCTTTCTGCGCTGATGGTGGTTAGTGTTAAAAACCCGGTGCATGCAGTACTATTTTTAATCTTTGCATTTTTTAATGCATCCGGATTGTTTATATTAATCGGTGCAGAGTATATAGCAATGACCTTAGTTATAGTTTATGTAGGAGCAGTCATGGTGCTTTTCTTATTCGTTATCATGATGCTTGATGTTGATTTTGCAGTTCTTAAGCAAGGGTTTCTTAAAACTATGCCGCTTGTTGTCGTGCTCGGAGTAATTATTTTTGCCGAGCTTTTTTATGCTATTAAAGCCTCAGATAATATTAAATTTAACTCTATCCCTATCCCTATCCCTATCCCCCTTTTAGACCCTAATATTCCTAATACTCAAGCTTTAGGGCTTAGAATATATACAGAGTATTTCTTTGCTTTTCAGGTCTCAGGTTTAATTTTACTTGTAGCTATGATCGGTGCAATCGTGCTTACCATAAGACATGAAAAGAGAGTAAGACGGCAAAATATACATACGCAAATAACCAGGAAAAAAGAAGATACGGTTAAACTTGTAAACGTAAAAGTCGGAGAAGGAGTAGATATTTAATGAAGACAATGTTATTCGGAAATATCGGTTTAAATCATTATTTAACCTTATCAACAATTTTATTTGTTATTGGAGTGTGCGGGATATTCATCAACCGCAAAAGTATTATCACTATTTTAATGTCAATTGAGCTTATGTTGCTGGCGGTTAATATTAACTTCGTGACCTTCTCGGTAGTGCTTAATGATTATTATGGGCAGATTTTTACTATATTTATACTGACCGTGGCAGCGGCGGAAGCAGCGATCGGGCTTGCAATACTGGTCGTTTACTTTAGGAATAAAGGTGACGTTGACGTTGAATCAGTTAAAGCGATGAAAGGGTAGGAGTTATGAGCTTAGAATTATATGCAATACTATTAGTTTTTTCTCCTCTCGTTGCAGCTGCTGCTGTCGGGTTTAATACGCGTATAATAAGCGATTATTTAGCGCAAGCAATTACCTGTAGCGGAGTAATTATTTCAGCTTTATGTGCAGGGGTGCTTTTTAAATCAGTGGCTTTAGATGGTGCGATAGTTCATATTAAGCTTCTGGAATGGATTAGAAGCGGCAGTTTTATAGTTGACTGGTCTATTTATATAGATGTGCTGACTTCAATGATGCTCTTATTGATTACTTCAGTTTCCGCTCTAGTACATATCTACTCGATCGGATATATGAGTCATGATGCACATAAGCCAAGATTTATGGCATACCTTTCTTTATTCACTTTTTGTATGATTATGTTAGTTTGTGCTGACAATCTGGTGCAGCTTTTTTTCGGATGGGAAGGAGTAGGTTTAAGTTCTTATCTTTTAATCGGGTTTTGGTATAAACGTGAGAGTGCGAGCTCAGCAGCAATGAAAGCTTTCCTGGTAAATAGAGTAGGGGACTTCGGTTTTGCGCTTGGAATATTTTTAATTTATCTGACCTTCGGAAGTGTGGAATTTTCGCAAATATTTCCACAGATTCCGGGAAAGTTAAATCAGACGGTTCCCTTTATGGGCTGTGAAGTAAGTACTATTACTGTAATATGTTTGTTATTGTTTATCGGATGCATGGGTAAATCCGCACAGCTCGGCTTACATACATGGTTGCCCGATGCTATGGAAGGGCCTACTCCGGTTTCTGCGCTTATTCACGCTGCAACCATGGTAACGGCCGGTGTATTTTTAACTGCAAGGTGTTCGCCTCTTTTTGAGCATTCCGAAGTTGCGCTAAATGTAATAACTATAGTCGGAGCATTTACTTGTATTTTTGCTGCGACCGTGGCATTAGTGCAAACGGATATTAAAA
The DNA here is from genome assembly GCF_000815465.1 of Candidatus Jidaibacter acanthamoeba. Lineage (NCBI taxonomy): Bacteria > Pseudomonadati > Pseudomonadota > Alphaproteobacteria > Rickettsiales > Candidatus Midichloriaceae > Candidatus Jidaibacter > Candidatus Jidaibacter acanthamoebae. The sequence continues at coordinate 129,399 of NZ_JSWE01000092.1, forward strand.
AAATTATTGCATACTCAACCTGTAGCCAACTCGGCTATATGTTTTTTGCAAGCGGAGTTTCCGCTTATGCCGCCGGCGTATTTCATTTACTAACCCACGGTTTCTTTAAAGCATTACTTTTCTTGAGCGCGGGAAGTGTCATCCATGCAATGAGTGATGAGCAAAATATTAATAAAATGGGCGGTATTTGGAAATTAATACCTTTTACCTTTGTTATGATGTGGATCGGTTCTCTTGCTTTGGGCGGAATATATCCGTTTGCAGGGTTTTATTCTAAAGATATTATATTAGAATCAGCTTATGCAGCAGGATCTATCTATGGGAAAACTGCCTATTGGCTTGGAATTAGTGCGGCTGTGCTTACAGCTTTTTACTCTTGGCGCTTATTAATTTTAGTGTTTCAAGGTAAAACCAGAGCGAGTAAAGAAGTTATTTCTCATGTGCATGAATCTCCGCTTTCTATGACGGTTCCGTTACTTATTCTGGCGGTAGGTGCTGTATTTGCAGGATATATCGGATATAATACACTCGATATAGTAAACTCGAACGGGGAGTTCTGGAGGAGCTCAATTGTTTGGCTTGAACACCATAATACTTTAGAGAAAGCTCATCATGTTGAAGCATGGGTGAAATGGTTGCCTCTTTTTGCAGGTATATTCGGTATTTTTACGGCATATATTCTTTATATGTTTGCACCTAATCTACCTAACCGAATTCAAAGAACATTTAGCGTAGTACACAAATTCTTATTTAACAAATGGTATTTTGATGAGCTGTATAATGTGCTGTTTGTAAAATCTTCTAAGTTACTCGGATTAAAACTATGGAAGATAGCGGATGCAAGAATAGTTGATAGTATACCGAACGGAGCAGCGCTGGCTTCATATAGATTTGCAAGAGTGGTAAGCTTTTTGCAGACCGGTTATATTTACCACTATGCACTTGTAATGCTTCTAGGGCTTGTATTATTATTAACATGGTCACTTATTAGGATTTGATGGTTTATGAATAGTTTTCCGATTTTAACAATTTTAATTTTGCTTCCGCTTATCGGAGCTTCTTTAGTCTTTATGACTAATAACGAAAAAAAATCCTTATTACTTATAAAGTCTATTGCTCTTATCACTACACTTATAGAGTTCATAGTCTCGCTTTACGTATGGGGGTTATATGACCCTAGTAACGCTTCTTTACAATTTGTAGAGAAAAAAGCTTGGATAGATGGTTATAATGTTCATTATTCGCTTGGTATCGACGGGATATCAATATTTTTTGTTCTGCTTACGACATTTTTACTTCCTATTTGTATTCTTGCCGGTTGGAATAGTATTAAGAAGCGCGTAAAAGAATATATGATTAATTTTTTAGTGCTGGAAGCATTAGTAATCGGCACATTTTGTGCAGCTGATATTCTTCTGTTCTTTGTATTTTTTGAAGCTGTTTTAATTCCTATGTTTTTAATTATTGGGGTTTGGGGCGGAGAGAAACGGGTATACGCCGCATTCAAATTTTTCCTTTATACCTTTTTCGGTTCGGTGTTTTTACTAATCTCTTTTATATTTATATATTATCATACAGATACAACCGATATATTTGAGTTATACGATATACTTCCTACCTATACTTTAGAAGTGCAGAAATGGTTATGGCTTGGGATGTTTGTTTCTTTTGCGGTAAAAGTTCCGATGTGGCCGGTTCACACCTGGCTTCCCGATGCGCACGTACAAGCTCCGACTTCAGGATCGGTAATATTGGCGGGTGTATTATTAAAATTAGGCGGGTACGGGTTTTTAAGATTTTCTTTACCTATGCTTCCTGAAGCATCTCACTATTTTGCCGATCTGGTAATAATCCTAAGTATTATTGCTGTAATATATACTTCACTTGTTGCATTGATGCAGGAAGATATGAAAAAGTTAATTGCTTACTCTTCGGTTGCCCATATGGGCTTTGTAACTGCCGGAATTTTCGCTTTCACACAACAGGGAATTGAAGGAGCAGTATTTCAGATGGTTAGTCATGGTTTGGTCTCAGGTGCTCTGTTCCTTTGTGTAGGAGTAGTTTATGATAGAATGCACACCAAAGAAATCGCATTTTATAGTGGATTAGCCAGCTTAATGCCTAAATTTGCACTTGTGTTTATGGTTTTTATGCTTGCTTCCGTTGCGCTTCCCGGTACCTCTGGGTTTGTGGGGGAATTTTTAGTATTACTTGGGGTATTTGAAGCAAATAAAATTTATGGTGCATTAGTCGCCACCGGAATGGTTTTAGGTGCAGCATACATGCTATGGCTTTATGCAAGAGTGATGTTCACAGAAGTGAGAAATGAAAAACTTGCCTTAATTTCTGATTTGGATAAAAGGGAAGTTGCTGCTTTTCTCCCGCTCTTGTTCCTAGTTATTATTTTAGGGATTTATCCTAAGGTTATAACTAAAAATATCGCAAGCTCCGTTGAGGTGCTGAAAGATATTGTAGACCAAAGTGCTATAAATGATATAAATGATACAAACTATTAACTTTGAGAAATATGTATTCAATTTGGTATGACCTTTCTGTTATAGTGCCGGAATTAAACTTAATCTTCGGTGCATTGCTTTTTCTTCTCTTCGGTGCTTTTACAAAGAAAAACACTTTAAAGTATGTTTGTTACGGCGCAATTGTTTTGATGATAGCTTCTATTTATCATGTATGTGCAAATACAGTTAAAGATACTATGCTTTTTAACGGCATGTTATTAGTTAATGAATATACCTCCCTTATAAAAATTTTACTTTTGATCGCTGCGATAGTTATATTCTTCATGCAAGCTTCCTTAGAGAGAACTGATCAATATATTAGTTTTGAAATGCCGGTGCTTATGATGCTTTCAACCTCCGGAATGATGTTTTTAGTTAGTTCTAAGAACTTTTTAAGTCTTTACTTAAGCTTGGAACTTATGAGTTTACCGCTTTATATTATGGCCGCATTTAACCGTAATAATGAGTTTTCCGCTGAAGCCGGTCTAAAATACTTTGTTTTAGGCGCACTTTCATCCGGACTTTATTTATTCGGGGCATCTTTACTATACGGATTTACCGGTACGGGAGGATTTGAAGCAATAACGCACTATCATTATAATGCTGCCGCCATGGGTATTAATAGTGGTAATATGTTGCCTGTCATAATGTTAACCGGAATTATTTTTATAGTAGTTTCAATATGTTTTAAAGTTTCCGCTGCACCGTTTCATATGTGGGCGCCGGATGTTTACCAAGGCTCACCGACTATAGTGACTGCATTTTTTGCTGCTCTCCCGAAGGTGGCAATGCTTGCATTATTTGCGCGTCTCTTATCTGATCCGTATAATTTATTATTAGGGTTATATAAATTTGATCAAATCATTATATTTATCTCTATAGCCTCTATGTTTATCGGAAGCTTCGGTGCTATAATGCAAAAAAGTATAAAGAGGATGCTGGCTTATAGTTCGATTGCGCATGTAGGTTTTGCATTAATCGGTATTGCCGCTAACCAAGTTGAAGGTTTAAGAGGATTCATCGTTTATATTATAATTTACTTAGCAATGACTTTAGGAATATTTGCTTGCATTCTAATGCTAAGAAAAGATGATGAATATAAAGATAATATATCAGATTTATCAGGCATTGCTAAAAAATATCCGTATTTAGCTTTTGCAATAGCAGTGTTGATGTTTTCCCTTGCAGGTATACCTCCGCTTGCCGGATTTTTTGCTAAATTTTATGTACTCTTGGCGGCAATTAAAGAAGGGATGTATATTTATTCGGTTGCTGCGGTTATTGCAAGTGTTATCTCTGCATTTTACTATTTAAGAATTGTTAAAATTATGTATTTTGATGAAACGAAAAATTCGGTACAAGGTTTCTTCCCGATTACTTTAAAAGTTATCGCGGCTTTAACGGTAGTGTTTAACCTGCTGTATTTTATTTTCCCGACTCCTATAGTTATTATTGCTGAGGAAGTAGTAAAAGTATTATTAGATTGGCATCCATGAGTAAGTTAGAGAATTGGTTAATAAAAAAATATCAAGTTTTAGACAGCACTCAAGAAGAAGCTAAAAGGTTAATAGATTCAGGTGAAGCGCGCCAAGGATATGTTTTATTAGCTGAGGAGCAAACTAAAGCTCACGGCAAGCTGGATAAATTATGGGAAGGGAGTAAATCGGATATAGCCTTAACCATGATTTTAAAGCCTGAGATTGAAGCTGATCGTTTGGGGCAAATATGCTATATAGCAGCTCTTGCTGTTGCTAAAAGCATTAAAAGTTTATCTCCTTCATTAAATGTAGAATTTAAATGGGTAAATGATGTGTTAATTAACGGCCAGAAAGTATGTGGAATACTTCTGGAGAAAGTTAAGCATGATTTTGTTTTAGTTGGAATCGGAGTAAATTTAAAATATTCGGCACATTTAGCAAAGTATAATGCAACCAGCTTAGAAGCATATAAAGTAGCCTATGACTACGATGCGTTGGTTGAGGATATTTTAAAAAATTTTATTGATATTTATAACATGTGGTTGGATGCCGGGTTTTCTCCGGTTAAAAATAAATGGTTAAGCCAAGCAAAAGGCATAAACTCAACTTTAAATGTAAACCTTGCTGATAAATCTATTGAAGGAATTTTTATTGGTATCGAAGATGAAGGTAATTTACTTTTAGTTACAGGGGGCGGGATAAAATCTATCCCGGCCGGAGATGTATTCTTTAAAATATGAGTGATTGGATTTTGTTTTAAATTTATTTAAAGTACTAATATTATTTAATACATATTAATGATCTTGAGCGGGTAACATATGACGGAAGGTAAAGTTGTTGTAGATGAAAGAAAGGTAAGCTGCGATGGTGGCAACGGCGCTCTAGGTCACCCGAAAGTTTATTTGGAAATATTAGAAAATAATCAAATTAGCTGTCCTTATTGCGGAAAGCTGTTTATTTATAAACCTTCATCAGCAGCAAAATCAGTAAAAGATAAAAAGCAATTAACTAAAGATATTCCCGGTTAAGCTTAAAACGGATAAAAAAATTTAATTAGCTTATAAAAACTACTGGGCGGCTTAGATAGATTAATTTCATAAATTTTTAACCATAATAATGATTATAAAATCAATTAATGATAATTTGCACTATATAATCGAATGCTTTAAAAGAGGCGATATTATCGTGTTGCCGACTGATACTTTGTTTGCTTTAAGTTGTGATGCAAGCAATGTTGAGTCAGTTAGAAAAATATTTGAATATAAAGTGAGGGGGAAAGAGAAATCTTTACCATTGTTTTTTTATGATATTGAGCAAATCCGACAAGTTTGTGAGCTAAATAACTTAGCATTAATGTTAGCTCAAAGATTTTGGCCGGGAGCTTTAACCTTAGTGCTTCCGATAAAAAAAAATCAAAATCTGATTGCTGAAAATGTTTATAATAGCGGTGAAAGCTTAGCAGTAAGGATACCGAATTCTATGCACCTGCAAACAGTAATTAAGGAGCTTGGTAAGCCTATTGTTGCAACCAGTGCAAATATTTCCGGGCAGGCTCCGGTTAAAGATTCTGCTGAAGCACTAAAAGTTTTTGGTGAAAGAGTTGTGATAATAGAAGGGAAAAGTAAGCCTTTACCTTCAACAATTATTAAAATTAATGACAAAGATTATGAAGTTATTAGGGAAGGACAGATCAAAATAAATCAAATTGAAGAATGAACATTATAAAAAAAAGATGCTTAGAACATAAATTGTAAAAAGCATCTCATAATAAAATTTAACTTAAATTAAATTTATTTTGTCTCAAGATGTTCATGTGCTTCATGCTCATCAAGTCCTTCCTCATGAGATTTTTTTTCTTCTTTAGAACTCATAGAGCTTTTAGTGCTGCTTTCACCTGATGCTTCACTGCTGCTCGGTGCAGGACTGCTTTCGCTTTGTTCCGTAGAAGCCATTGGCTTGCTGCTTTCATCCGGTGCTGTGCTTGCGCTGGAAGAATCTGCTAATGCACTGCTTGCAATAAAAGATACTACCAAACCACTTAAAACGGTTGTAAATTTGTTCATAGGTTCCCCTTAATAATGATTACTATCTAAGAATATGGTATTTAGTTAATTATGTAAATATCAAAAACTTAGTTTTTAAGGTAATAAATTATTATTATTTATTCTTTACTTAAAGGATGGTTTTCAAAGACTAGTTTTTTAGCAGCTACACTTAGTACTTTCGTATAAATTTGGGTTGAAGAAATATCGGAGTGCCCGAGTAGTTCCTGTACCACTCTTAAGTTAGCTCCGTTTTCCAATAAATGACTGGCAAATGAATGTCTGATTTTATGCGGGGAAAGTTTTTTCGGATCAACTCCTGAATTAACGGCAAGTTCTTTTAAAAGTTGCCCGAATCTTTGCCGGGTAATATGGCTTACTTTGCCGCTCTTTTCTAGAGAAGGGAAAAGCCAATCAGTACTAACACTTTTTTTAAAAATACTAAGCCTTATTTTGAGATATTTATTTAATGCTTCTATAGCTTGATCGTTTAAAATAACCAGTCTTTCTTTACCACCTTTACCTTTAATAATCATGAACTGCTCAATTCCAGCTGAGCTTTTTTGCAAAGATTGCATTTTTAAGCTAACCAGTTCAGTAATTCTAAGTCCTGTAGAATATAAAATTTCAAGCATGGCATTTAACCTTAAGCCTTCTGCTGAAGTATTGAGACAAGAAGTATTGATTAGTATCGTCATATCCTCTTGGCTCAAAGCTTTAGGCAAACTTTGATCTTTTTTTGGCATTTCCAGATCAAGAGTAATATTTTGCGTAATAAGCTTTTCTTCTACCAGAAATTGAAAAAACTGTCTTAGTGCTGAAATTTTACGCCTGACGGTTTTACTTGCCAAATATTTTTCGCTTAAAGAAATAATATATCTATTTAGTATTTTAGGATCAGAGTTAAGGAGTGAACAGCCGGTCGTTTCTAAAAATTTTATAAAATAAATTAAATCCGTTTTATAAGAAAGAAGGGTGTTTTTAGAAGCATTTCTTTCTGCCGAAAGCATCTCAAGAAAATTTTCTATATAAGTGAAAGGTTGTAGGTTATTACTCATTTCGGTTGATTATTAATTTCTATTTCTTTTATTTGTGGATTTGGGTCAATATTTTTAGTAGAAATGAAAACCAAAATGATTAACAATACAAAAAGTAGGGCTTTTAATATTGTTCTTAGAAAAATTTTTAGCATAGGAGTATTGAATAAAACATGTTATGTCATTTTTTGTATTATGCAATTTTCAACATGTAAGTTCAATAAAAACATATGGATTTATTAATAGTAGAATCGCCGGCTAAAGCCAAGACTTTAGGTAAATATTTAGGCAAAGATTTCAGTGTACTCTCTTCTTACGGTCATGTACGCTCGCTTCCTTCAGAATCCGGCTCAGTTGACCCGGATAAAGAATTCGCCATGCACTATGAAGTGATGAGCAAATCAGCAAAGCATGTCGAGGCAATAGTGAAAAAGGTAAAAGACGTAGATACCATCTACTTAGCTACTGACCCTGATCGAGAAGGTGAAGCGATTTCTTGGCATATACTTGAGATTCTTAAAAAGAAAAAAGCTTTGAAGCCTACAAGCAAGGTTAAAAGGGTAGTATTTCATGAGATTACCAAGAAAGCTGTTTTAGATGCGGTTTCTAATCCTCGCGATATTGATATGAGCTTGGTTGATGCTCAACAAGCAAGGCTAGCGTTGGATTATTTGGTAGGGTTCACTCTTTCTCCCGTACTATGGAGAAAATTACCCGGTAGTCGTTCAGCCGGAAGAGTTCAATCAGTAGCGCTTAGGTTAATAGTTGAAAGGGAAGAAGAGGTCGAACGTTTTAAAACTCAAGAGTATTGGTCGATTGAAGCTGAGTTTGCTGCTAAAAAAAACGAAACTTTTCTAGCAACCCTTGTAGAATATAAAGGTGAGAAGTTAGAAAAGCTAACTATCGGAGATAAGGAAACAGCATATAATATAATTGATGTATTAAATAAAAAGCATTATAGCATCAGCGAAATTGAGAAGAAAAAATCAACCAGAAACCCGAGCCCGCCGTTTACTACATCAACATTAATTCAGGAAGCTGCAAGAAAGTTCGGATTTTCGGCAAAAAAAACTTCTATGGTTGCGCAAAAATTATATGAAGGAATAGAGATTGCCGGTGAGGCTAAAGGGCTTATTACCTATATGAGAACTGATTCGGTAAATTTATCTGATGAAGCAGTTACAGATATTAGGGGAGAAATTGAAAAAAGTTTCGGTAAAAATTATATCCCGAGTGCGGCACGTTTTTATAAAACGAAAAGTAAAAATGCACAAGAAGCTCATGAAGCGATCAGACCGACAAATATTGCATTAAAGCCTAGTGAGATAAGGCAATATTTGGAAACGGATTTTTATAAACTTTACGAACTGATTTGGAAAAGAACGATAGCATGCCAAATGCGTAGTGCGGAGTTGGATATTACAAGTGTTATTATTAAAGATGATGATAAGATCGGTACATTTCGCGCATCTGGCTCAATAATCACTTTTGACGGGTTCCTTAAAGTTTATCGGGAAGATAAAGATGACGAAGATGAGGAGAAAACAAATTTATTACCGAATTTAAAACAAGGTGAGGATTTAAATTTAGAAAATCTTAACGGAGAGCAGCATTTTACCCAACCGCCACCCAGATATACTGAAGCAAGCTTAGTTAAAAAGCTGGAAGAGCTGGGTATCGGCAGACCTTCAACTTACCCGAGCATTCTTTCGATCTTACAGGAGAGAAATTATGTAGTGCTTGAAAAGAAAAGGTTCGTGCCTGAAGTTAGAGGGAGGATTGTAAGTGCATTTTTAGTATTAAATTTTGCTAAATATGTAGAGTATGGTTTTACAGCAAATCTGGAAAATGCACTTGATGACGTGGCAAACGGAGAGAAACTTTGGAAAGCGGTACTTAAAGAGTTTTGGAGTGAATTTAAGCCTAAGACCGAAGAAGTATTAAAATATAAAAATCAAGATGTGTTAGCGAACTTAGAAAACCATTTAAGAGGTTTCTTATTTCCTGATTCTCCCGGCGAAGTAAAATGCCCGAAATGCAGCAACGGGACTTTGCACCTAAGACTAGGTTCCTTCGGTTCATTTATTGGATGCAGTAATTATCCGCAATGTGATTATATACAGAACTTGGGCGCCTCCGGTAATCAGCAGGAAGGAGATGAAGGTAAAGATGAAAAGATTAAGGCTGAGGCACCACAAGTTATAGGGGTTGACGAGAAGAGCGGTAAAGAAATTTTTCTTAAAAAAGGTCCTTACGGACATTATCTTCAAATTGGTGAAGATAGCCTTAAAAAAAGAGTTTCATTACCGAAAATGTTCTCACCCGAAAATGTAGATTTAAAAATAGCAGAATTTCTTTTCAGTTTGCCGAAAATTCTAGGTAAACATCCAGAAACGGGAGAGGAAATAAAATTAGGCATTGGTAAGTTCGGTCCTTATGTTCAGAGGGGAAAGAATTTTACTTCCGTAAAAGAGAAAAATTTAATGGAAATCGATCTGCCCCAAGCTTTGGATATAATATCAGCAAGCGCTAATAAACCTAAAAAAACCTTTAAGAAGAAATGATATGGCTATAATACTTCCTTATAAGGATAAATATCCTAAAATTGCTCCTACCGCTTTCATTGCGGAAAATGCAGTTATTATCGGAGACGTGGAAATAGGAGTAGAAGCTAGTATATGGTTTAATTGCGTTTTAAGGGGCGATGTAAGCTATATTAGGGTGGGAGAGGGAAGTAACATACAAGACGGAACAATTGTGCATGTTAACCGCCATGAAGGGCCTACGATTATCGGGAGAGGAGTGACTGTCGGTCATAGCGCATTATTGCATGCATGCCGGCTTGAAGATTATAGTTTTATCGGTATGGGAGCAAAAGTTATTGATTATGTAACGGTAAAAACTAATGCTATGGTTGGAGCGGGAAGCTTAGTTCCTCCAAAGAAGGTGGTCAATACCGGAGAGCTTTGGACAGGGGTGCCGGCAAAGCTCCACCGCTTGCTTACGCAGGATGAAATTAATTTTATTAAAACTTCTGAACAAAATTATAAAAATTTAGCATTTGAGTATTTAAATGCTTGATAAAAACAGGGTTAATATATATTCATAAATCTCTCTTAAGGGAGGTATTATCCCGCTTACAGAGGAAAAAATATTTTAGGATTAATTAAAAAATCGCTTGCCATAAAATTCTTACTACAATAAGGTCATACATGTGACTTTAATTAACCATAAAACGAGGGTAAAACTGTGAATAAGTCGGAATTCATTGCTGCGATTGCAGATGAATTAAAATCTACAAAAGCTGATGCATCAAGAGCTATTGATGCTGTGTTGGAAGTTATAAAGCAGACGCTTAAAAAAGGTGAGGATCTGAGATTAGTTGGATTCGGAACTTTTAAAATATCTGATGTTCCTGCTAAGGAAGTAAGAAATCCGCAAAATGGGCAAAAAATTAAAGTTCCTGCTTCTAAGCGCCCTAAATTTGTTGCCGGTAAGGATCTTAAAAAAGCTGTAAATTCATAAGATTTTTTAATTCTATTGCTTATTGATGAGCTCTCAGTTTAATTGCTGCGGGCTTATTTTTTAATTAATATCTACTCAACGCTGAAGACTTTTCATATAAAATAGATAGTGCGTTCACTGCTTTTTTAAAGCTCTCCGATAAAGATTGAAGAGAAGCAGTCACATTTTGTTCTTCGATATTAAAAATGGAGGAGCTTTGCTTCCAACATAGAATACTAATCATGTTAGAATCATGGGAGCTGAAAGCTATCAAAAGTTCCTTAGTTCTTTTTAAAAGATGAGTATTAATATCATTTATAAAATCATTGTCTGGTTCTTGCACATTGTCGGGTTTTGGCACATGTTTTATCTTATGAGAGATTTCAGATATACTGTCTACAAAGTGTTGAATATAAGCATAATTTTGAGATTGCTCTTTTTTAAATTGAGATAAATAAGTGTTCGGAGAGTCGCACTTTATATTATCTTGAGCAATATTCCTTTCAGCTAAAGATTTTAATAATTCATACTGAAAATCGACCAGTATATTTTGTTCATTCAAAAATTGGTTTATAGCATCGCATATTTTTTCTCCAAGAAAATTCCAGGCTTTCTAAAGAAGGTTTGCTTGAGGTTTCAGTATTCCAATATTTATTATAAGTTTTATTTATAGCATCGCAAATCGCATTACTGAGCTTAAAAGCGGAGCTTCGGTCTTTTATAAAGTTAAGACTATTTTTCATAAAAAAATTATAATTTAACTATATAGTATTTATTTATAAATTATGTTTAATATTATAGTTTATTTAATGTCAAACTAAAAGTTTTAAGGTTTAAATAAATGAATTAAAAAGAGCTAAAACCTCTATAAAAGTATATTATATTAATTACCTTGTTTAACGCTGGTCTGTTACTAATTATTATATAACCTACTTATTATTTACTAATAATTGTAAGGTTAAGTTAGTTAAATTAATTTGTAATCATTTGGAAATATATTAATTTTTAATACATCAACAAAATTTTTCAATATTACCCTTGCTATATAAAAATTAAACAGTATAATTTTCAAAATTTTTATATGGTTGAGAGTATGTATAAGTACTATGCAGTATTAGGAATGTGCTTCATGATAATCAACAATATAGCACTTGCTTCGTTGGATATTTGTGCAAAAATACTTACCCAATCAATAACCCCTGCTCAAATAGTTTTTGCTTATAAATTAATACTTTTTATTGTTACTTTGCCTTGGGTCTTATTTAAAGGGCTCCAGCTACTAAAAACTTCTGAAATAAAAATTCACTTTCTACGCAGCTTTTTTAGTGTGCTTGGGGGAATTTGTTTTTATAAAGGTTTAGAAAATATAAAAATTGCCGATGCTGCTGCGCTTGAAAATTTGCAGTATATTATTCTTGCGATTATTGGAATGGCTTTTTTTAATGAGGGATGGTCTAAAACAAAAATAATTTCAATAATGTTAGGGTTTATCGGGGCAATAATTATTGTAAACCCTCAGCTATTTACTTCTTCAGAATATAAATTAAATATTAGCAGTTATTATGTTTATACTATTTTAGCCATAATTTTTTGGTCAATGAATAGTGTAACTGTAAAACTTTTAGGAAGAACCGAAAAAAATCGTACTCAGTTGTTTTATTTACTTCTGTTTGCGCTCATGTGGTCATTGCCCGGTGCTATCTTAAAATTTGATGATGTTTATCTATATGGTGTTAAGTTACCAATTATCCCTAACGGGCTTATTGACTTTTCCGCGTTTAACCTCAAATGGGTTCATTTAAAGTATATTGTTATTATGGCTCTATTTTACTTCGTACATAGTTTAGCTTATTTTAATGCTTTAAAGAGAGATATCTCGGTAGTCGCACCATTTCGATACAGTAAATTGATCTTTAGCGGAATTGCAGGCTATATGGTGTTTGGTGAAGTACCTAATAATATGCAGTACTTAGGTTATCTGTTAATTATGCTTTCAGGATTTATGTTGATTAGAAGGGAAGTGAAGAATATGAAAAGGGCTAGAAGCTAGCTTAATTGCAAAATATATTCTTGCAGCAATCTTCTGGCTAGTGGCAGAGGTTTGGCAAAAGGCTTTAATAAATGTTTTTCAAGAAAATAAAGTGAAATTTTATAAGCTTCTTTTAGATCATTTATCGCATAATCCTTGGTTTTCCCGGGAAGCAAAAATTTTGGAAGTTTAAAAAGTTTATTTTCATAAGGTTTACCGATTTCTAAGCTTACGGCTGAAGCGGATCTTGGAGAAATATAAGTTAAGTTTTCCGTACTGTTAGTTACTACGCATTTACTTAAATCCAGGCCAAACCCTGAATTACCCAGTAGCTCGAAAACTTCGAATTTGATATAATCAGCTAATATTTCAAGATTATCATCTTGATAATCTTCTATAATATTAAGTAAATCCTCAAGTGAGGAAAACAAAGTATCGTGAGGCTCTTTTTCAGCTACTAAAATATTAATTAGGTTTACTGCTGAATCTAAAATTAAAACTGGTAACTTTTTACCTGAAATAAGTGAAGCAGTATTTTTAACATTTTCAAAATTTAAAAAACCCAAATGTTCTTCAAGGCGTGCCTGCCACTTAGCTTGAATTAAGTTACCTACAATCGGTTCTTGAATATGTTTAGCTTTTCTTGTTTTATGTAGCCCTGCAATTAAACCGGAATGCTCAAGTAAACACTTTATTATAAAACTACTTTCCTGGAATTTTCTTACTGAAATAATAATCCCTTTTTCTTCAATTAACATCTGTAGTTTGTCCTTTAATAAATTCTACTCTTTCTTCTTAAGGATCTGCTGTTACTCTCCAATATACTCTATCAAATAAATCACTCACCACCATTCTGTTGAGAGTACCAAGGCTTAACGTCTGGGATCTAGTAGCCTTGGCAACATATCCTCATGTAAACCTGCTGCTCTTCTAACCCCATTCCTAACCTGAACTGCTCTATGAACTTATATCTTAAATTTTGATATTTCTGAATTTAAATTGATCAAAACATCTAACTATAATTAATAGTAATTTTTATTTTTTAAGATTTTTATCTTTTAAATCATTCCGATTATTGTCTTCAATATCAAATAAAATACGTTCGGCAGCCCCTTTCATATCGTCATATTGTTTAGATCTGATCGCCCATATAAGTGCAACTAAACCGATTAAGCTAAATAGAACGGTAAACGGTACTAAGTAAATCAATACATCCATCTATAAATTTTCCTTGGAAACTTTGTCAAGCACGGTATTAATAAATCCTACTTCTCCTTCATGATTGAAAAGCTTGGCAATATCAAGGTATTCATTAATAATTATTAATTTATCCAAGTCTTTTGTATTGATAAGCTCATAAATGCCAAGTCTGATAACATTTTTTACTAATTTAGGTAACCGCTCAACTTTCCAGTCATGAGCCAAGTAAAGAGAGGCGTTATGATCCAGTTCTTTTAAGCTAGCGATAGCCCCTTTAATCATGTTTATTAAATACTTTTTATCAATCGGGTCTTTCTTGGTCGAATTTAAAAGATCAAAATTATTAATCGATGCAACATCGATTATCAATTGGTTAATATCTATTGAGTCCAGATGATGAAGCCAAGTTTCATAAGCATATATACATTGAATTGCTAAAATTCTTGAGTTTCTTTTTGCTCTAATCTTGGAAGAATAAAATTTAGTTTTTGTATCCACTGCCTGAGTCATTATGAAAAGATTGATAGAGGTTTTTTATTTTAATTAGCTCCAAACAGCATAAGGCAGCTTGTTTGCCTATAACGCTTGCTTGTTCTAAAGCTTGAGCTTCATTTTCCGCCATGAATATTCCAAATCCGATTGGTAATGAAAAATGGATAGATATATCGTTAACGCCGCGAGCACATTCTTGATAAATTGTATTTAAAGTAATGTTTTCTTGGCCGATAAGGCTACCGACAACAATAGCTCCATCGTAATCAAACGCATCTAAGGCTATGCTTACTGCTGCAGGAATTTCAAATATACCTGTGACTTGAACTCTTTCATATTCAATTCCGTTTTGTTCTAATACAAATCTGACCGCGCTGGATAAGGCGTCAGCGGTATTAGGGTGTAATGTCGCCTCCACAATTAGCACTTTGTTCATTTCTTATCCTTTAGAGTTAGGGTTTTAAGATTGGTACGGAGGGTGGGACTTGAACCCACACGTCGAAAGACACTAGATCCTAAGTCTAGCGCGTCTACCAATTCCGCCACATCCGCACATTTTGCTCAAAGAGAAATATTGCAAAATATTAGTTCTCGTATATAAACTAAAAGAGTTTACATTTCAAGATATAAAAAAAACAAGTCTTAAGGTTTTAGGATATGGCATATGTAGTTACGGAAAATTGTATAAAGTGTAAATTTACGGATTGTGCCGAAGTATGCCCGGTTGATTGTTTCTATGAAGGGGAGAATATGCTTGTTATTAATCCTGATGAATGCATTGATTGCGGGGTATGTGAGCCTGAGTGCCCGGCGGAAGCGATAAAACCCGAATCTGAAGATTTAATGCAATGGATGGAAATTAATAAGAAATTTTCCGTGCAATGGCCGAACATTACCGAAAAGCATCCTCACGCACCAGATGCCGAGCAATTTAACGGTAAAGAAGGAAAGTATGAGGAATACTTTTCCGAAAAACCGGGTAGATAGAAGTAATAAATAGTACTTATCTTAAACAGTTTTGCGTAATATAGCAAAGAAAGATAAAAATCCGGTTGCGTATATTCTAATTAAGCTTGCAAATTAAGTTTGGAGTTTTATAACTTGCATAATAAAATATTCATTGAAATGTTAAATATATGTCAGCTAAAAATGATAATGATTATAAGGTTAGTATTTATAACGAAGCCTTAAAATTCCATGCTGAGGGCAAAAAAGGAAAATTAGGAATAGACCCTTTAAAGCCTCTTACTAATCAAAGGGATTTATCATTAGCATATTCACCCGGTGTAGCTGCGCCTTGCCTTGAAATTCATAATGATCCTGCTAAAGCTTTCGAATATACTTCGAAAGGTAATTTTGTTGCAGTTATTTCTAACGGAACCGCCGTTTTAGGCTTAGGTAATCTCGGTGCGCTTGCATCCAAGCCTGTAATGGAAGGAAAGGCGGTATTGTTTAAGAGGTTCGCTGATATTGATGCTATTGATTTAGAAGTGTCTACGGAAAACCCCGAAGAATTCATTAATTCAATTAAATATTTAGGCGCAAGTTGGGGTGGGATTAATTTAGAAGATATTAAAGCCCCCGAATGTTTTATCATTGAAAGTAAACTTAAAGAATTAATGGATATTCCCGTATTTCATGATGATCAACATGGTACTGCAATTATTACCGCCGCAGGGCTAATTAATGCAGCCCACCTCACGGGTAGAGAATTTAAAGACTTAAAGGTAGTAGTAAACGGTGCGGGTTCGGCAGGTATTGCTTGTATCGAATTGTTAAAAAATATGGGATTACCGCATGAAAATGCTATCTTATGTGATACGGGCGGAGTAATCTATGAGGGCAGAACTAACGGGATGAACCAATGGAAAGCTGCCCATGCGGTCGATACTCCGCATAGAACTTTAGCCGAAGCTATGGTCGGAGCGGATGTATTCCTAGGTGTGTCGGTTAAAGGTGCTTTAACTAAAGAGATGGTTAGGGTAATGGCGGAAAACCCTATTATATTTGCAATGGCGAATCCTGACCCGGAAATTACCCCTGAAGAGGTAAGAGAAGTTAGGAGTGACGCTATTGTTGCAACAGGAAGATCCGACTACGATAACCAAGTGAATAATGTAATGGGCTTCCCTTATATATTTAGAGGCGCGCTTGATGTTCAGGCTACAACCATTAATGATGAGATGAAAATAGCCGCGGCGAAAGCAATTGCAATGCTCGCCAGGGAAGAGGTGCCGGCAGAGGTTTCAGCAGCTTACGGGGGTAAAAAGTTAAAGTACGGAGCAAGTTATATAATCCCGGTTCCGTTTGATTCCAGGCTTATTCATGTGGTTTCGATGGCAGTTGCCGAAGCCGCAATGCGAACAGGTGTTGCACGTAAACCGATAGAAGATTTTTATGCATATAAAAATCAATTGGCTGCAAGGCTCAACCCTTCAATTAATATGATGAATTTCTTCTTCGAGCGCTTAAGAGCGAGTCCGAAAACCATCCTATTTACCGAAGGCGATGAAGAAGCGATGATCAGGGCTGCAATAGAGTGGCGCAATTTAGGCTACGGAAAGGCTGTTTTAGTCGGTTATGAAGAGGCGATTAATCATACCTTAAGTAAGCTTGAAGCCGGAAGTTTAAGTGATATAGAAATTATCAACGCCGTTCATCATCCCGATTATGAGAAATTAGTAGATCACCTATACGGTAAGTTGCAAAGAAAAGGTTACCTATATAAAGACTGTGAGAATTTACTAAGAAGAGAGCGAAATGTTTTTGCCTCACTTTTGGTGGAGCTCGGTTATTATGACGGGATGGTGACAGGGTTGACTAAGAGTTACTTATCTTGCGTTGATGACATCACTAAAGCAGTTGAAGTTAAGCAGGGAAATTTATTGTTCGGACTTTCCATAATGATTGCAAAAAACCGAACCATTTTTATTGCAGATACTACCATTAATGAAATCCCGGATTCTGACGAGTTAGCCGAAATTGCCATCCATGCGGCGGAAGAGGCAAGATCTATGGGGCACGATCCGAGAGTTGCATTTATTTCATTCTCGAATTTCGGGAACCCTATGCGCGAAAAAGCTCAAAGAATAAGAGATGCCGTTACCTTGCTTAATAAGCGCAATGTTGATTTTGAATATGACGGAGAAATGCAGGCAAGTGTTGCATTAAATGCTGAGCTATTAAAACTTTATCCGTTTTGCAGGTTATCACAACCGGCTAATATTTTAATAATGCCGGCGCTTCACAGTGCTAATATTGCTTCAAAATTACTGCAAGAGTTGGGGGGTGGTAAGCTAATTGGGCCGGTTCTTTGCGGAATTAAGAAATCAATTCAAATTGTGCAAATGGGTTCAACTGAATCAGATGTTTTAAATATGGCGGCAATGGCAGCTTACCGCAATTCTGATTTTGCGGATAAGTAGGTAGTTAGATACTCAAGATTATCACGGCAAAGCATTTTGAGAAAAAGAATGAAATATGGCTTGAAAGTTTATATTCTTTCTGATTTTTTAAAAGATTTCGCTATAGCTCAAGGTATTATTCTCCGGTCTTTAGCTAGCTACCTTTTCTCTATTTTAGGTTATCAATTTCTCCATGTGGAAGTCCGGTAATTTTCATTACTTCTTCTAAAGGTACTCCATATTTTAACATCTTTTTAGCTATAGATACTTTTTCCTCTAACCTACCTTCAGCTATTCCTTTCTCCCTACCTTCAGCCATAGCTTCTTCCTTAACCTGTGCTTCTCTTGCCATAGCATCAAGGTTAGCTTTAGTTACCTGTTCATATGCGTTTAGTTCCTGGTCACTCCAGTGATGACTCAGTAATACATCATATGCCTTGCTGATCACATTATCACTGCTGCCGATCAGCTTTTCTATATTATCGGGGTTCTTGCTATGCTTGAAAAAATAACACCATTTTTCTTCGTAACTCTCTAAATCTTCTACCCTCTCTTTTTTAAATTTAGGTAACTCTATAAAGGTAAACGAAAAATCCTTCAGGTCATTCTCATAGCTTACTTTATCCAATATCACATGCTCAGACTTATATCCTTCTTTATCCGGAAACATTACAAAGTCTACTATCGCCAAGAATATTACTTCTTTTAAATTCCCATACTCTTCACCGCTATTCATTTGGTTGCTGTAAGCTTTTGCTGCATAATATTGCGCTCTCTTCTCAAATCCTCTGACTTTCGCAACCTGCATTTCTACTATGTACTGTACACCCGATTCATCAGTACATAGTACGTCTATTATACTTTGCTTCTTTACTGCTATCTCAGGTGCCTGTACGGAATTTAAAAAACTTACTTCTCTGATTATCTCTTTTCCGGTTTTACCTAATATATCATTTAGAAAATGAATCAGGATATCTTTATTCTTTTCACTACCGAATATCTTCTTAAATGCTATATCGTTCTTCGGATCTAAATACCTTACAAATGGCATGCCTAACCTCTCTCTCCTTTTTTACCTATTTTATCTTAAACTATGGCTAAAGTCACCAAACTATTGCTTATTTAAAGTATGAGATTGCTTTTTATAGCGGTTAGATTGAATTTCGAGTAATACAATAAGACAACAAATTGAAAGGTGTAAAATTATATACAAGTATTTAAATTTTCCGAACATGTAATGAACTTTTCAATTGAAGATAAAGCGTAATTACTTTAGGTTCCGAGTAAATTAAGCTTTATAGGATACTGGATATGAATGATGAACGCAACTTTTGTACTTTAGAAAACGGCATGATGGTGGCATTTGACCAAATGAAAGAGGTGGAAACGGTTGCGATAAGCGTATTAATGAAAACGGGTAGTAAATTTGAAAAAAAAGAGCAATCCGGAATTTCCCATTTCCTGGAGCATATGGCATTTAAAGGTACCAATACCAGAACTGCTAAGCAGATAGCCGAAGAATTTGATATGATAGGCGGATATTTCAATGCTTACACTTCAAGAGAGAAAACAGTTTACTATGCTAAGGTGCTGAAAGATGATATTGATACTGCGGTTGATATTCTCTCTGATATTCTACAAAACTCTTCTTTTTCAGACGAAGAAATTGATAAGGAGAGAAAAGTAGTCCTGCAGGAGATGGCACAAACCAAAGATACTCCTGATGATATAATATTTGATAATTTTCAGGAAGCTGCTTTCCCGGATCAACCGCTTGGAAGATCAATTCTGGGTGAAGAAGAAATAATTAAAAGTTTAAGCAGAGATCAAATAATAGAATATGTTAATTCAAGGTACGGATTTAATAATGTAATAGTCTCGGCAGCCGGTAATTTTGATGTTAATAATTATAATAATTTAATTAAATCCAAGTTTAACTTACTTCCTGGAAAATCAGAAAATTTAGAGATTAAAAGTGATTACCGAGGTGGTGAATCAAGGATAAATAAGGATTTGGAGCAAGTACATTTTGTGCTTGGATTTGAAGGAGTCTCTTACTATGATGATGATTATTATACTCAGCAAGCTCTCTCTATAATTGCCGGAGGAGGAATGTCTTCCAGATTGTTTCAAGAGGTTAGAGAAAATAGAGGGTTAGCTTATTCTATTTCCGCTTTCGGCAGTAGTTATGCAGATAACGGAATTTTCGGCATCTATTCTTCAAGTAGTGATTATAATATAAATGAATTAGTCGATGTAGTAATCACAGAGCTTCATAAAATGCTTGATAGCATTACTGAAGAAGAAGTGAAGCGTGCTAAAGCGCAAGTGAGAGCAGGGTTATTAATGTCCAGAGAAAATCCGGTGTCAAGAGCTGAAAAATTTGCTTCCAATCTTTTAATTTATGGCCGCTATGTCCCTATTTCCGAGGTAATTGATAAGGTTAATGCTATAGATCCGAGCAAGGTTCAGAAGTATTTAAGAAAAATTTTATCAAATAATAAGCAGCCTACCATTTCTTCTATTGGCAAGATAGATAAACTATATCAATATGATACTATAAAAAATAAATTAAAAGTTTAAAATGGGTAAGTTCGTTTATTTTGATCAAGTCGGTGCACCTGAAGTTTTGAGGATAGGAGAAAGGGAAGAAGGTGAGCCTTTAGATAATGAAGTTTTACTGAAGCATACTGCAATCGGGGTAAACTTTATTGATGTGCAGACTAGGCGAGGGAGCTATAATTCTACTGATCCTATTTGCGGAATAGAAGCCTGCGGAGTAATAAAAAAACTAGGTAAAAAGGTAGAGGGTTTTGAGATCGGGCAAAGAGTTGCGTACGCTACCGTAAAAAGCGGTGCATATTCAGAATTTAGATGCATTGATTCCAAATATTTAGTTGCCGTTCCCGATCATATTAGCGATGAGATAGTTGCTGCTTCTCTTGTTAAAGGATTAACTGCGCATTACCTTATTCGTAGGGTGTTTTTGGTAAGGGAAGGAGTAGCTGTTTTGATCCATAGTGCGGCAGGAGGCGTCGGGCAAATTTTATCAGCATGGTGCAGGCACTTAGGAGCATTAGTGATCGGCAGTGTAGGCTCAGAGGAAAAAAAACAGATTGCACTTAAAAGTTGCCACTATGTTGTAAATCATAAAACACCGGATTGGGAAAAAGAAGTAGTAAAATTTACTAAAAACATAGGTGTTAATGCTGTTTATGATGCGATAGGGAAAGATACTTTTTATAAATCGTTAGATTGCTTAATGATCGGTGGAATTATGGTTTATTACGGGCATGCAAGCGGGTTTGTGGAGCCGCTTGATTTAGAACTATTAAAGAAAAAATCATTATTCTTAACCTGTCCGACATTATTCGATTATAAAGCAAATAAAATGGAGCTGATTTTAAGTGCCGAAGAAGTATTTGAAATGATAACAAGTAAAGTATTAAACATCAATATAGCTGCCAGATTCCCGCTATCACAAGCGGCAGAAGCGCATAAATTACTGGAATCAGGCGCTTCTAGCGGTTCAATTATTTTAATCCCGTAATATATGTCGCTTATTAACGGTTATAAAAAATTCAGAAAAGGAGTGTTAATCTCTCTCGTGCTGGTAGAGATAGTACTTTCAGCATTTATCTATCTTGAATCAACCGCATATTTCGGCGTTTATGATATAATAGAAATATCAATTACATTTGCACTGATTTTTTATGTATTCATGCTTTCAAATGACCTTGAAGACTATGAAAATAAAGAAATTAAGGAAGGATATATAGCTAAAATTTCCCCCACTATGCTAATTTATATTAATAGGGAAGGAAGTTTGGAAATTTTAAATGGAAGTTACAGTTCTTTAGGTATGCCTACAAATATAAATGCTAAGTCATTCAAAGCATTGTTTTCACTTAAAGAATGGGAAAAGATTGAAAATATAGTAACTAAAGCAACTTCAAAGAAACAAAAAACCTCAGGGTTTATTTCATTTTTAGATAATACCGGGCAACTTAAGTATTTGTATTATGTTGCGCAAGTAGCAAAGCGTTATAAACTTGAGGGGCTATTGGTATGGCTCTTTGATGTTTCTGAAACTAAATCTCAAGAATTAAATTTAACTCAACTATTTCATAAATACAGAGTAATGAGCTATGAGTTGGATTTGTTGATTAATAGTTTACCTATCCCTACATGGAAAAGAGGAATTGACGGGAAAATTATTTTTTGTAATCAGGCATACAAGGATTTGATACAAAAAATGGGATATAGTGATTTTTCCGGAAATATACCAGAATTTGATAATTTCTTTTATGAAGAATTAACTAAAGATGACTCAGATGAAGTAAGTATAAAAAAAGTATTTATTATTGATAATCAGCCGGTAATTTTACGAATAAATGAAGTCAAGGTATCGGGCGAAGGAAGTATCGGTTATTGTAATTTTATAAACGAGATAGAGCAACTTGAGAAGAAAGTAATTGCTTTAAATAATACTTTGGAAAGTTTATTGAAAATTGATGCTAATGCACTGCTGATAATAAATAATTTGGGGAATGTAGCTTTCTATAACCAAGCTTTTATTACATTATTTAATTTAGAGCAGAATAGTATTTCCTCTAATCTTAGCTTTTCATCGCTCATAGATAAAATGAGGGAGAAAGGCAAGCTTCCTGAAGTAAAAAATTATAAAGAATTTAAATGGCAGCAGATGAAGTATATAACGGAGCAAACTGAATCCGAATTTTTCTTTATGTATCTGCCCGACGGAAAAACTTTAAAAGTATCGGTGATTCCCGTGCAAGGAGGGGATACTGTTTTCCGCTATGAGAATATCATAGAGCAGCTTGCGATGGGAAGGGTTTATAATGAACATATAAATGTACTTAAGACATTAGTTGCGTCATATGATTACGCCACAGCTATTTTAGGGCATAACGGAAAGTTGCTTATATGCAATGATAAGTTTATTAAGCTATTTGATTTTGCGGGTTCTCCGGAACAAATGCACTTTATGGATATGATGCTCGCCCAAGAAAAAGCTTTTCAATCAGTTGATTCTTATCAAAGTTATAAAAATGCTTTAACAGGCGCACTAGATCAAAGAAGTAATATTTCAATAGCTTTGCAATTTAAGGATAAGCAAAAAATAGAAGCAAAAATTGAACCCTTGCCTGATAACAGCATTATGATTAAATATAAAAACATAGCTTAAAAATTTAAAATACCTTATTCAGCTTTTTTAAAATATTCGGCTCTTTGCTGCTAAAGTGAAGAGCCGATATTAATACTATTAAACTATCTTATCGTTTATATTGTTTGGTATGGTGAGGTCTACGCATATGCTGCTTAGTTTTTATTGAAGCAAGAACCGCACATGATAAAAATGCAAACCCGGAAAAGCAAGTGACTGCGGCAATGTAAGTATTATTTTCTTCGCCGGCAAGTAGTATCGTTGCATAAATGATTATAACGGCAAGCACCAATCCGAATAATTGACCTATCTTCGCGGTATTACTCATTGCACGCAAATATTTGTTTTCCCAATCATGCCGATGTTTTTGCTCTTGTTTTATGATATCTGCAAGCTTATCAGCTAATCCAGGAGAAATCTCATCATAACTTTCAAGTAGTGCAGGGGAAGGAAGCGCTAAGCCTCTGGGTTGATCCGAATAGTTATCTCTATTATTGTATCTGTATCTTGGTTTATTATCTCTTCTATTGTCTTTCATGGCTACCTTTTACTTTTTCTAAAATACGATCTATATCTTTTGCTACCATTCCTGTATCTCTGGCAATATTCCTGCTTACATCATAATCACTTATAATTAATCTGTGTTTAAACTTTAAGAAGCAACTTGAGGTTATTCCCTCAATTAAATGCCAAAATAATTTTGCCGGACTAATATGGTATTTTTTCATTTTTACTAAAATATAAAATCTTCTCTAATTACAACAGATAATAAACCTTTTATCAATAAAATTATACGGAGAATTTACACACTTATTAAATATTCGGTAAAAATAGCTTTACAAATGACAAGATTAACTTATATAAAAAAATAATTGCATGTTCCCGTAGCTCAGCAGGATAGAGCGTTGGATTCCTAATCCAAAGGTCACAGGTTCGAATCTTGTCGGGAACACCAGTGAAATAAATCATAGTATAATTAGTATAATATATTAAGGTTGCTTAATTATGCTAGGTTATACATAACACTTATCAATGGGTTATCAATTAAATATACTGTATAGGTGATTTATTTAATCTCCCCTTATTATCAAATAATAGCAATTATATATGTTAAGTAAATATAGTACATAAAACTTGGATATGAAAATTTATAATATACGACGCTCAAAAAAATAACTTTTTTTATAACAAAAGAACACTATACTATTAATTAAATAGGTAAAAATAACTGCCGAAATAATTAGTAGACACTGATATTTAAATTTTATCAGGTTTTGAGGTGTTTAATATGCGTTATAAGTTAAGTAATAAATTATCAATGTTCAAATTTATAGGGGTGTTATCATTACTGGCACTTGCTGCTTGTAAAGATGAGGCAAAAAATATGCAGCCTCCTGCTCCGCAAGTTACAATTCAGGAAATAACCCTTGAAGATATTGAGCTTGAATATGAATACCCGGGAAGAGTAGCCGGAATAAAAGAAGTTGAGATCCAAGCTAGAGTCGAGGGTATAATATTAGAACGCAAATATACTGAAGGTAAGCTAGTAAAACAGGGGGATGTTTTATTTCAAATAGATCCTGAGCCGTTTAAAGCATCGTTAAAACAAGCTAAGGCAAAATTACAGGATAGTAGTGATCTTCTAAAACGAACAAAGCGCGATTTGGATAGATCCGAAGAATTACTTAAACGTAAATTCGTAACAGTTCAGGAGCGCGATAATGCACTTTATAGCTATCAACAGGCACAAGCTTCAGTGAAGCAAGCAGAAGCTGAAGTTAAAACTGCTCAAATAAATTTAGGCTATACTAAAGTAGTTGCACCAATTTCGGGTATCACCAGCCAGGAATCTCACTCTGAAGGCAGCTTAGTAGGAGGAAGTTCAGGTAATAATCTTTTAACCCGGATTACTCAATTTGACCCGGTATATATTAATTTTGCTTATCCGGACAGTGATGCCTTAAACCGGCAAAAATCGGGTATGCAAAAAGAGGGAAGCTTAACCGAAAACAACCTGAAAGTAGAAGTTAGACTTGGGGATAATACAGCCTATCCGCATGAAGGCGATATCAATTTTACGGATGTGATAATAGATAGTGCAACCGGAACTATAAATGCAAGAGCTATTGTCCCTAATCCTGAAATGAAATTATTACCCGGCCAGTTTGTAAGAGTTAAAGTTAAAGGCTTAAAAGACCGCAGCAAAGCTATAATTCCGGAAAAGGCGATAATTCAAACTGCACAAGGGGCAATCGTATATGGGATTGATAATGAAAATAAGGCGGTAGTAAGGCCTGTTGCGCTCGGTGCAAAAGTAAATAGAGGACAAATTGTAAATAGCGGATTAAGTGCGGGGGATAAAGTCATTATTGAAGGAATGATTAAGGTTCGTCCGGGACAGCCGGTGCAATTTGCTAAACCTGAAGATTTAAAAAAATCCCAATAAGTAGAGAGATATATGTTATCGCGTTTTTTTATAGATAAGCCTATTTTTGCTTCCGTACTCTCTATTATCATAGTTTTAGCTGGGATTATATCAATGCGTGCTTTACCAATTGCACAATATCCTGATATTATCCCGCCCGAAGTAGTAGTTTCCGCAAATTACCCGGGCGCAAGCGCAGAGGTGGTTGCAAGCACAATAGCTGCACCTCTTGAAGAACAGATTAACGGGGTTGACGGAATGCTTTATATGCGCTCATCAAGCTCAAACAGCGGGAAATTAGGCCTTACTGTAACTTTTCAAATTGGGACTGACCCGGATCAGGCAACAATTAACGTAAATAATAGGGTGCAAGCTGCGCTCGCACGTTTGCCTGCAGAAGTAAGGCAGCAGGGTGTTATGGTTAACAAGCGCTCAAGCTCAATTTTACAGGTAATAACCTTATTTTCTCCCAATAACCGCTATGACCCGATTTATTTAAGTAATTATGCGTTACTGAATATTATCGATGAACTAAAACGTACCCCCGGAGTAGGAGAAGCTTCACTTTTCGGGGCAAAAGATTATTCGATGCGTATTTGGCTGCATCCTGATAAATTAGCGCAATATAATTTAAGTCCAAGCGATGTTTCAGCAGCTATCGCTGAGCAAAATTCTCAATTTGCACCTGGGCAATTCGGGCAGGAGCCCAACGGTAGCCCACAGGCTTTTACCTATACCATTACTACCCAAGGCAGGTTTTCAGATATAAAGCAATTTGAAGATATTATCCTGCAAGCTGATTCTAAAGGTGCAACTTTAAGGTTGAAAGATGTGGCGCGGGTTGAGCTCGGTGCTTTAGATTATAGCTTTGCGGCAACTTATAACGGCAGCCCTTCAGTTGCCATCGGTATATATCTGCAACCCGGCGCTAACGCTTTAGCAACCACGGAAGCAGTAGCTAAAACTTTAGAGAAGCTAAACAAAAATTTCCCTGAAGGAGTGGCTTATGCACTTCCATTTGATACTACCAAATTTGTAAGTTCGTCAATCAAGGAGGTTATTACAACTTTCTTTGAGGCAATTTTGCTTGTAGTAATTGTGGTTTATATCTTTTTACAAAATGCAAGAGCGACTATTATTCCGATAATAGCAGTTCCGATATCGTTAATAGGAACTTTCGCCGGGATGTATCTGTTAGGGTTTTCTATAAACATGTTAACGCTTTTCGGGATGGTGCTTGCAATTGGAATTGTAGTTGATGATGCAATCGTTGTGCTTGAGAATGTAGAACGAATTATGAGAACCGAAGACTTAAATTCACATGATGCTTCGGTAAAAGCTATGGAAGAAGTGAGCGGCCCGGTTATCGCAATTGTTCTCGTGTTATGTGCGGTATTTGTTCCGGTAGGATTTATGGGAGGCTTAACGGGTGAAATGTATAAACAGTTTGCAATAACAATTGCCGTTTCGGTAACTATTTCAGGGTTTGTAGCATTAACTTTAACTCCTGCACTTTGTGTACTCATGTTAAAAAATGATCATCAGGAACCGTTTAAAATATTTGAGAAGTTTAATAAATGGTTTGATAATGTGACTAATAAATATAGCGCTGGTGTAAGGTATATTATACTACGTACCGGAAGGGGACTTGCAATATTCGGGGTACTGATTTTGTTCTCGGCTATAATGTTTGCGCGTACTCCGACCGCTCTCGTCCCTGAAGAAGATCAGGGTTATATACTCGCTATGCCTTTTTTACTTCCGGGTGCCTCGCTTGCTCGTACAACTGCGGTTACCGATGAAGTTACTAAGCGAATGATGAGCCACCCTGCGGTTAAAAGTATTGTAACTTTTGCCGGTTTTGATCTTCTTTCCGCTTCCTCTAAAAGCAGCGCAGGAGCTTCATTTGTTGCGCTTAAAGATTGGGATGAAAGAAAGGATCCTGCACATGATTCCAGAGCTCTAACTCGAACTTTTATGGGGATGGGAGCAGATATAAAAGAAGCTATATTTATGGCTTTCAACCCTCCGCCTATCACCGGAATCAGTATGACGGGAGGGTTTGAATTTTATTTACAAAATAAGAGCGGAGCTGATATACAAACTATAGCGGCAACGGCGAATAAATTAGTAGCAGAAGCAAGCAAGCGCCCTGAACTTAGTGGCATGCAAACTACAATTTCAGTTAACATACCTCAGTATTCAATTATTGTAGATAGAGTGAAAGCGAAAGCTCTAGGAGTATCAATAAGCGCATTGTTTTCTACCATGACTAGTACTTTCGGTAATTCATATATTAATGATTTTAATTTATATGGTAAGCCGTACAAGGTAATTCTGCAATCGGATGCCGAATTTAGAAGTAGTCCGGAAAACTTAAAACATGTTTTTGTTAAATCAAGTAGCGGTAAAATGATTCCGCTTGATGTGCTGGTTCAAGTGAAACGTATGGTAGGGACGGATTTGGTCGAGCGCTTTAACGCTTTCCCTGCGGCTAAAATTATGGGTGCGCCTGCTCCAGGGTTTAGTTCGGGACAAGCGCTGGCTGCTATAGAAGCGGTGGTTCAGGAAGCTTTGCCTTCCGATTATACCATAGGGTGGACGGGTTCAGCTTATCAGGAAAAGGCAGCGAGCGGCTCTAGCTCATCAGCTTTCGGCTTTGGAATTGTCATGGTATTTTTAATACTTGCTGCGCTTTATGAGCGGTGGTCATTACCTTTTGCGGTAATTCTGGCGGTGCCTTTTGCTATCTTCGGCGCATTGCTTGCGATCTTTTTAAGAAATATGAATATAGACTTATATTTCCAGGTCGGTTTATTGACCTTAATCGGGCTTGCGGCAAAAAATGCCATACTGATTATCGAATTTGCCGTTATGCTGCATAAGGAGGGCAAATCAGTTACCGAAGCGGCAATTGAAGCAGCTCACCTTCGTTTCCGCCCGATTATTATGACTTCACTTGCATTTATTTTAGGGTGTATGCCTCTTGCCTTAAGCTCAGGTGCAGGCTCTGCAAGTCGACATTCCATAGGAACCGGGATTATAGGAGGAATGCTTGCCGCAACCTTTATTGCAGTCTTCTTTATTCCTCTGTTTTTTAAACTTGCGTTAAAGCTCGGTGATTACTGCTCTAGTTTATTCCACGGTAGAAAATAGATAAGGGATCGTTAAATAAATCATAAATATATTTGTAATTTAATTTACTGTTTGTGCTATTTAATCTTATTGCCGGGTAAATTTATAAATACTTAAAGCTTATTTTTATTAGCCGTTAACTAAATATTAACCATTTTGATTTAATGTTTTTATGATAAGTGGTCTTAGTCAATTAGCGGATAATATGGCATTAAATCTTAGAGAATTTATTAAATCCGAAGCTTTCTCAGGGGTGTTATTGATTTGTAGCTTATTCCTCGCGGTAGTTATAAGCAATACTGCATTATATGAATATTACCTAAAGTTTATTAAGTTACCCGTGTGCTTAAGAATCGGCGGCTTCGGAACTACGACCACCTTCCTTAATCTCATTAACGATGGGCTTATGACCCTATTTTTCCTCCTGATAGGATTGGAAATGAAATATCACTTGGTAGTCGGTGAATATAAGGAAAGGAAGAAATTGATACTGCCGACCTTTGCGGCAATAGGCGGGTTAGTGATTCCGGCACTGATATATATGTACTTTAATCATAACCAGATTACCGAAAAAGGATGGGCAATACCGGTGGCAACCGATACTGCATTCGTATTAGGTATTTTATCCTTTTTTGCCAGAAAAATATCTTTAGAGCTCAGGCTTTTTATTATCGGGTTTTCATTAATTGATGATGCGCTTGCAATTATTATTTTAGCTTTGTTTTATACCTCCGCTATTAATACAGCTGCGCTCTTGATTGCAGCTCTTGTGACAATAGCACTATTCGCATTAAATTATTTTAAAGTAAAAGAAGTAAAATACTATGCAATACTCGGTGTATTGCTATGGATCTTTATAGTTGAAGCAGGAGTCCATGGGACTCTGGCAGGGGTTATACTTGCTGTTTTTATTCCTGTTGCAATTGAGGAGAGTAATGCTTCACCGCTTAAAGAGCTGGAAGCTAATTTACACCCTTTTGTTAATTACTGTATTTTACCGATATTTGCCTTTATAAATTCTGAAATACCGTTGAAATACTTAACTACTGATGTTCTTTTTTCAAATTTAGGTTTAGGTATAATTTTAGGTTTATTTTTCGGTAAGCAGGTGGGTATATTTGTATTTTCTTATCTAGTTGTAAAATTAAAATGGTGTATGCTGCCGAATAACACCAGTTGGTCAAAATATTATGCGGTATGCGTTTTAGGCGGGATAGGCTTCACTTTAAGCTTATTTATCGGGGGGCTCACTTTTGAGAAGCAGGAGTTCATAAATATTATGCGCTCATCAGTAATTATAGCTTCTATGGTTTCTGCTTTATTTGGGATTTTGATTTTGAAGTTTATAAAATAAGCGGTTTGGAATTTTAACGAAAAAACTTATTGATAACTTGATCCAATTTACTGAAAAGTACTTCGCCGAGATGGTTATGATTCTTTATACTGATTGAGTTTTTGTAGAACTTTTCTACCTTATGTCCGATGCCGATTGCAATTAGTTCAAGCGGCATTTTTTCTATTCTTTTTATAATATTCATTAAATGGGAAGATAAATAATCGGGTGAATTATTAGCAATAGTTACTTCATCAAGCGGTGCACCATCCGATATTACTATTAAAATCTTACGCTTCTCAGGACGTTTTAAAATTCTTTCCGCTGCCCATTTTAATGCTTCCCCGTCTATGTTTTCTTTCAACATACTTTCCTTAAGCATAAGCCCGAAATTGCGATAGGATTTCCTCCATGAATCAAAACCTTTTTTATAGAGGATATGAAGTGTGCCGTTTAGTCTACCCGGATCTTTCGGTGTGCCGGCTCCGAGCCATTTTTGAAAGCTTTTTCCTCCCTTCCAATCAAGAGTAGTAAAGCCTAATACTTCTATGCTAATTTGTAGGGAATCTAGTGTTTTGCTTAATAAATCCGCAAGTATTGAAGCGGTTGCAATATTATTTCCTCGCATTGAGCCTGAGTTATCAATAAGCAGTGTAATTATGGTGTCATTTAAGCTATCCTGCTTAAATTTTTTGAAAACATTATTCAGTTTTTGATTGCTGATTAGGCCGGCAAGTTTAGTGCTGTCTATTACACCTTCTTCATGCATCTTCTCCCATTTGCAAAATCTTCGTGCCATAAGTTTTTGCTTAAATTTTCTTGCTTGCTGTTCAAATTCTTTGCGTATGCCGGCAGTTTTTAAGCTTAATTGGTCACGCAGTATTTTGAGTTTTTCAATACTTTCCAGTTTCTCGGCAGGTATTTCCTGATCAAATTCGGTAGTAAATATTTTATAATCTAAAATCTTATTATCCAAAAATGATGTATGATTTATTTGACTACCTTCAATCAGGGTAGGGGTTTTTAAATTAAACGAACTCTTCTCTTCGGTAGGAATGTACTCGGGAGGTTGAGAAACGGTTTCTATAGGTGTTTCGGAATCCATGACTTCCACTTGAGCTTTTTTCTCTTCTTTCTTAATTGGTAAGATATTAATTAAGTTTTTCGCTGCACTTAGGAATTCCTCTTTATCGTTGAGAGCAAGTTTTAAATGCTCAAAATATTCTTTGTATTGTTCAACAAATATTTTAGTTTTCGGAGATAGATCAATAGCAAAATTATTTAAATAGTAATGTAACCCTGTATATAAGAATTGGGTGTAATCATCATTTATTTTTTGGGTTTCAAGAAGCTTCACCAATATGTTTTTTTTTGTACCCGGATATTGTTCCATGCCTAAAATTTCGCACCTTGCCGTGATTAAATGGGCTAAACATTTTTCATGTTTTATATGAGGATTGAGGGTATAAGAATTTACATCAAATTTTAACCTAAAAGCTGCAGAATCAGCTAATCCCTTTATAAATTCTAGTTGTTTAGGAGAGGTAATTTGGGGTAGAGTAACATGTTTATTTTCAAAAACAGTATTTTCAATTCCACTACTAAAATTAATGCTTAAATCTGGTGCATGTGCAATTGCACGTATGGATTTTTTTATAGATTCTTGATGTTTTTCTAAATTTTTTAACATTTTTCTAATTTATCAGGTCGGGGGGACTTCCGTATTAATATTATATCAACTATAACAATAAATATAAGATTAATAGCTTTTAAAAATCACCTTACTTAATCATTACCTGTTTTTTTTAAAAGTTAAATAAAAAGGTTGTTCTATATGTTTAAAAAAATTAAAGAAAAATTTCTTTATAAGAACTTTGCCGGTCGAAATTTTGCGCATATGAATCTTGATAGCTCCTATATATATGCGCTTAATAAGCCGGTATGGATGGATAGGGAATACCGGATTTTTGCAAGTGAAGCCTATATGAAAAATGTGATTGCCCACCGCTCAATTACTATGATTGCGCAAAGTGCAGCGAGTGTTCCGTTTAAATTATATCTCACAAATGAAACCGGGAAGGTGCCGATAGAGAAGCACCCGATTTTAGATTTGCTTAACAATCCTAACCCTGTAATGAGCGGTAAAGAGCTAATGGAGTCAATCTACGCTTACAGATTGATAAACGGTAATGCCTATTTGCTGGCAATCGGCTCTGAACGGGGAGGGATTGAAGAACTGGTCTCCTTAAGGCCGGATAGAGTAGCTGTAATTGCCGGGCATAATTCTATGCCTTCAGGTTATAGATATACTGTAGGCAGTAAATCGGTAGATTATAATGTTGATCCGATCACGGGGTATTCATCACTTCTGCATATAAAAAATTTTCACCCTCTTTCTGATTGGTACGGCTTATCCTCAATTGAATCCGCCGCCTATAGTATTGACCAGCATAACCAGGCAGGAGCATGGAATCAGGCGCTGCTGCAAAACGGAGCCAGGCCGAGCGGGGCAATAACGGTCAAAAATAGTGAAGGTAATCCGGCAAATTTGAGTGAAGAGCAGTTTAACCGCCTGAAAAATATGGTTGATGAGAATTTTACGGGAGCAAATAATGCAGGAAGACCGCTAATTCTGGAAGGTGGTTTGGAATGGAAAGAAATGAGCATGTCACCGAAAGATATGGATTTTATAGAATCTAAGCACAGTTCCGCTCGCGATATAGCACTTGCTTTCGGGATGCCGCCACAACTGCTCGGAATTCCGGGGGATAACACTTACAGCAACCTGGTGGAAGCAAGGCTTGCACTATGGGAGCAAACTATTATTCCGCTTATTTCCAATATTTGTGAACATTTAAGCAGTTGGTTCGGAGCGGTTTACGGTAGAGAATATATGGTAACCTATGATACCGATAGCATAAGTGCATTAGCTTTAAGGCGTGAATCAATTTGGGAAAGAGTACAAAACGCAAGCTTCATGACTATAAACGAAAAGCGAGCAGTCGGACTTGCGCCTCTCAAAGAAGGAGATAAGTTATAAAAAAAGAATCGGAAGTTTATAGCGCTTTACTTGCGAGAGTTAATATAAAATCCCATTCTTCTTTTTTGATCGGCATCACTGAAAGCCTGGATTGTTTAAGGAGAGGTAATTTACAAAGCTCTTCGTATTGCTTAATCTCAGCCAAAGAAACAGGACGAGCTAAGGGTTTGACATATTTCATATCAACCGCAACAAAGGTTTGTTTTTCGTCTCCTGGGTCAAGGTAATGCTCTCGTATTACTTCCATAATTCCTTGAATTGCAGGTTTATGGATAGAATGATAAAAGAAACATAAATCACCTTTTTTCATCATCTTTAGATTGTTTCTAGCTTGATAATTTCTAACCCCATCCCATCTTGTGGTTTGGTCTCTTTTTAAATCATCCCAGGAATAATCCCCGGGCTCACTTTTTGCTAACCAATAATTCAACTTGGAGTTCCTATGCATGTAATGTTTTTTATATTCTTTATTGATTCTACTAATTTGCCCTTTTCGTCAACTTTTATTATATGGTCGCTATCTTTTATTTGGTATTCGCCGGCCTTGGCTAACACATCGTTTATAGTAACCCTCGAGCCCGCAGTACAGCCGTGTACCCACATTCTGCTATCATCCTGTAAAATTATTTCATTTGCAGGCTGAGGCCCCGCTACACTAAGAAAAGCAAGCATCTTAGGATCAGTAATTTCCTGATATACTTTCGCAAATCCAAGCATTGGTAACAATAAAAAAA
Source organism: Candidatus Jidaibacter acanthamoeba (assembly GCF_000815465.1). Lineage (NCBI taxonomy): Bacteria > Pseudomonadati > Pseudomonadota > Alphaproteobacteria > Rickettsiales > Candidatus Midichloriaceae > Candidatus Jidaibacter > Candidatus Jidaibacter acanthamoebae. The sequence goes on from NZ_JSWE01000092.1 coordinate 162,956, forward strand.
TTATAAAAAAACGCATATTAAAAATATTATTTGAGAACCCCTTATATGAATTATCATTACACAGCGCACAATTCTCTGCTACAAAAAAATATTAACGAGGAAGGATTTTTTCAAGGCTATGCTTCTGTTTTTAATGTGAAAGATAGCCACAATGATCTTATTATGCCGGGTGCGTTCACTGATTCATTAAAGATGAACCAGAATATAAAACTTTTGTGGCAGCACGATCAAAACGAGCCAATCGGAACCATTAATAAGATGACCCAAGATGAAAAAGGACTTTTAGTTGAGGGTAGGTTACTTTTAGATCTAAATAGAGCAAGAGAGGCCTATTCATTAATTACTAATCAAATTATTAAAGGCCTAAGCATAGGATATACCATTGTTGATTACTTTATCGAAAAACAAACACGTTACCTTACTAAGCTTAATTTAATAGAAATCAGCCTGGTTACTTTCCCGGCAAATAAATATGCCGAGATTAATTACATAAAAAGCGAAGATGATTATCTGAGACTGAAGCAAAGTTTAGAAAGAGCAAATCGAATTTTGGTGGGCGATACTGGAATCGAACCAGTGACCTCTACGATGTCAACGTAGCGCTCTAGCCATCTGAGCTAATCGCCCTTTTTAACAAGGGATGCTATCTTATAACTTAGAAATAAAAAGAATTCAAGGCTAATGCCGAGAATAAATCACTATAACAATTAAACCTAATAATAACTAAATAAAGGAACTATATGAACATTGGAGAAATTACTCAAAAAGTTGATACTTTAGCTCAAAACTGGGAGCAGTTTAAAGTGATAAATGACAGAAAACTTGCTGAAGTTAATAAACACGGCACAGCTGACCCGTTAACCGAGATGCACTTGAAGCGGTTAAATGACAGTATTGATCATTATCAAAAAAGCATAAATAAAATTGAAACTGCGCTCTCAAGACCGGCGGCTGAAGTTAAAGCCGAGTATAATAACATTGATGAGCAGAACCACGGTAAGGCTTTTTGTAACTACTTAAGAAAAGGAATAGAGCATGATTTGATCAATATTGAGCAAAAACATGCAAAGCTTTCCGATAGAAACAGCGGCTATCTTATTACTAACAAAATGGCGGTGAAAATTGCTCAAGCTTTAAGGGAACTTTCCCCTATCAGAAAACTTGCGAGTATTGCCGAAATTTCAAGCAGCAGTTTAGAAATAATTGAAGATAGAGCGGAAACAAATGCCGGATGGACGCAGGAAGTCGATAATCTTGATAAATCTACTCAGCTGAACTTATCTAAAAAAGTTATACCAGTGCATGAATTATATGCACAGCCTAAGCTCACTCAAAAACTTATTGATGATACCAGCATTGACCTTGAATCCTGGATGGCTAATAAGCTGATTGACATATTTGAGAGAAAAGAAAATGAAGCATTTATAAGCGGAGACGGTGAAGGTAAACCAAAAGGCATGCTTACCTACAGAGCAGGTAAAGAATGGGGTAAAATTGAGCAGATCCATTCTTCGGTTAACGGCAAGATTACCGCGGAAAGTATAGTTAAATTATTTTTTAGTTTAAAAAATGCCTATACAAATAATGCAAAATTTTTAATGAGCCGTGATGCAATGCAAAGCATAAGGACTTTAAAGGACCCGGTAAGCGGGATATATTTATGGCAGCCGGCTCTTGAGCATAAGGTACCTAATACTTTACTCGGAGCAGAAGTGGTTGAATCAGCGGATATGCCCAGCATGAAAGACGGTAGCTTATCAATTATTTACGGTGATTTCAAGCATGCTTACCAAATAGCGGATAGACAGGATATAAGAATTTTAAGGGATCCGTTTACCAATAAACCATTCGTTAAATTCTATACCACTAAGAGAGTAGGGGGCGATGTAATTAACTTCGAAGCTCTTAAGATAATGAAGCTTAGTGCTTAATGAATTTAGGGAGATATTTTTATCTCCCTAATATTTCCCTTCCCTCGCTAAAGCTTTAGGGGATGTAATCTAGTTGGAGGCATTGTGTGTGTATTTGGTTTATATAAATGCGTCCGGCTAGCTCCTTAAAGTATAATATTAAGATAATATTAAATAATTGATTAATCCACTAAAATTATGAAAAAATTTAAAGCAATGAGAAGGCTGAATAAAGAGCATGGGTTGGCACTTGATATAACGCAAGTTAAAAACTTTCTCAAGATAGAACATAATACCGATGACGATTTAATTAAAACAATGATAAATGCCGCTGTCGAAGTGTGTGAAAATTATACTGGGCTCGCTTTAATCAATCAGGAATGGCTTATCCAATTTAGTGATATTGCAACCTATAAGATTGAATTGCCTATACGACCTATAGAAAACATAAAGCAAGTGGAGATAAGATATCATGATGGGAGTAAAATGAAATACGGGCTCGAGCATTATAGCTTGGATCAGAATTGTTTATTGCTTCACGTCACTCCGATTGCAGCACAAATTGATATAATATGTAAGTGTGGATATGGTTCTTCATTTGCAGCAATTCCTGCTCATTTGGGTTCAATTTTACTCGAGCATGTTGCTCACCTGTATGAGTCGCGCGGTACTAAAGTAAGTTTCGATATGAAAAGATATGACCCGTTTAAAAAATTAAAAATATAAACAGCTATGAACCCAAAATTTACTCAACTAAATAAAAGAATTACCTTTCAAATTTATAAATTAGCTCGTGATGACATAGGCGACAGTATTCATACCTGGCATGACGGTATATCCGTCTGGGCGGCCGTAACTCCTCATAAGGGAAATGTTAAGCATAGGGCTCATGTAGATTTAAAAGAAGGGCATTATAGCATAGTGATTCGCTACAACGAGAATATCACGGAAAATATGCGGATAAAATTTAACCGGCAAATATTCAAAATTGAAAAGATCATAAATCATAACCAAGCAGATATATTTCAAATCATCTATTGCAGAGAGGAATAACATGACATCTATAATATCATTTAAAAAAGAATTAATAGGGGCACTAAATAATTGTCAAAAATTATCCGGCAAAATATCAGGTGTATATTCAGGGCTAATTGAAGAAGTAAGCTTACCGGTAGTAAAATTCAGTAATCTTATAGTTGAGGATTGGTCATCCGTCTCAAGTAACGGCAGGGTGTTTAACGTGAGCTTAGAAGTTATGACTCGCGATATAAGCAGCAAAACCTGTGTTGAAATTATTGACCTGCTCGAAGATTATTTACCGACCTTAAATAATGTTTTTCAAGACTTCATTGTCTCGAAAATAAGAATATTAGGTTCTAAAATAAACTTTCTTAAAGCTGAAAGGCTATGGTGCGGAGAAATTAAAGTAAAATTCTGGATAGAAACAATTCATTAAATATATGACAGCACAAGATTTTGATAATTCAGCTTTTTATTTTGATATTAAAAATAAAAGCTACCGGATTAAAGGAGTAAAAATATATGACTTTAGTCTACAAAACGAATTTCTAAATGAAAACAGTATTTTGGATACTAATTGGAAAACCAAATTTCCTGCCTCCTCTACAAATAGTTTAACTGTTTCTATGGGAGGAGAATATCATAAAAGTGAAGCGCAGAATCTACTGAAAAGCTTAGCTTTCAATAATAGTGAATTAGAGTGCAGGATATACCTGGACAGCGGACTGATAAGCGGAAAGTTTTTAATTGCTAAGTACGAAGTAACCGCAAAATTTGATTCATTCATTGAATTTGAGATAGGTCTGGTTAGTTCCGGGCTGATTAAACATACTATTAACCAATGAAATAAATACATATGCAAAACGTTCAAGAGAATTATTTTAGAAATATAATCAGTAAAAAGAAAGCTTTTAAAGGAGATAAGGAAATTGAGCATAATATGCAGGAAGTTGCTCTTAGAATCGAAATAAAAATAGCCCATTTGAGGTCGGAATTGCTTAAATGGTTTATCGGAGTTTCACTTATTCAAACTTCCACCTTTATAGCAACTATCGGAGCGGCTTTACAATTTTTTCTTAAATAATAAATATTATATGCTAGAATTAAAAAGAATGGGGAAAAGGGAGTAATATATGGTAAATTCTAAAGAAGAGTTTTATACTTTTTTCAAAAAGCATGAAGAATTTAAAGAAAATAATGAAGACTATTTAAGCGAAATTAAAGATGCGCTTAAAAACGGGTATCAACCTTTGCCGAATGCTAAATTAAGCGAATCACAAAGCGCTCTCTTAAATGAATTATCGCATTTTATCGAGAAGAAGGTGAGTTTACTTGCCGATAAAGAATTGCTTGCAGATATAAAAATCAGTAATGGAATCAGTGATATCGGGAAGGCTACCGCAGCTCTTGAGCAATATAAAAGTGGGCTGTTAAATCGTAACAGAAGTTTTAAAGATATGGTGATCGGAGGCGCAGAAAATATGGCTGAGGTTTCGCTGCTTGAAAGTGCGACAACTTTTCTAGAACCGCATGAGTTGTATGGCGCGGTTAGAGAAGATCTGCCCACTTCTTCGGTGATGGGTAAAATTGAAGATTCCAAAAAGTTTAAAGAAGATCGACAGTTTTCAATGCAGCACCAGGAAAAAGTGATTGAAATGCAGAAAACCCAACAGGCTCAGAATAAGAGTATTCAAGCGGATATAGCCTCACTTGGACAAGAATTCGGCGTATTGGATGCAATGAGTAAAAGTATGAAATTTTCGGATAATATTAAATCACCCGATACATCTCCCGATGTTTCACAAAAAACCCCCAGTATTTCATTTTAAGTTAATATTTTGTTAACTATTTTCTATTAAGATAAAATTATAATTTTTTATTTCGGCTAAAGTATATGAAAGAGATTTTTGAACAGAATTTAGATTTAGAAGCAAGAACTGCACGGATTTTAGGTGAATCTAAAAATGATCCGGCTATAGCTTTTAAAAATACTTTTGCCTATATGCAGGAAGTTGCGGATAACCCTGAAAAATTCGCCGCCGTATTTTCAACTATGCGGGAACTTTATAAAAATATCCCCGTGCAGAATGTAAGCGAGCAGGTTGAAGCTGTGAGCAGTGTGTTGAATTTTGCGAATAATTATAAGGGAGATAATCGGGAAGCCATAGGTCAAAATATATTGGAGTTTACAAATAGCTTAGATGAAAATATAAAACAACACTCTAGAATTAAAGATGATTTTGAAGCTTTAAAGCCTTCAGTAGATAAAATCCCGGTAATTAATGCAATTAAAATAGAGACAAAAAAATCGGTTCTACCTAACAAAATCAGGTCAATGGAGTTATTAAATGCAGCTAATGAACTAGCAGCAGCAATGCGAGGTGTTAATGAATCATTAAGTGATGGAATTAATACTACACCTTCACCTGAAGTAGCGGATAACGGTAAGCAATCTACAATGGAGGCCGGACTCGCTGTAGCAGAGAAGGCGAGAGTAACGGTAGATCCTATATTAGAAACAGCTACCTCAGATAAACCTATTTCAGAGAAGGCGGTACCACAGCCCGTAAATGATAAAGGTTCTGATAATAGCTCAAAAACTATTAATAATGTTTCTGAAGCTTCTCAAGCGAGGGAGGCAACCAACACTGAAGAAGCTGAGCGAGTTATAAGGGAAAGCGGAAAAAGCATAGCGGATCGAAAAGCGGCATTAGAGGAAGGAGTCAAAAACAATCAAGAAAAGAATGCAAATAAAATTGATGCCGAGCAAGAGATCAGAGAGCTTAGAGCAGCAGCCGGTGAAGAGCCCTTAAGTTTAGCGCAAAGACGAGATGCATTACAAAAATCTTTTGAAGTTCAGCCTGAAAATATTAATAAAACCAACGCCGGGGAAGAGATTACAAAAGCTTATGAGGAAGCGGGTACAGGGCAAAAAAGTGTTGCTCAGTTAGTAAAGGAACAAGAAGAAAGGTCGAATGGTAGTAATCTTCCTTCCCAAGAAGTGGTGATTAATAATAATGTAAAGGAAACTGAGCAGCTTGCCGGACAACGTAATTTGAATTTAGCTTCCGAAACACAAACACAGGCAGAAAACCCAGACGCAACGGAAGAGGTAAAAATTATTTCTGATACAGCCCTTCAAAATGAAGTAATCAGTAATGAACGAGCGAAAAGAGTTCAAGAAGAAATAGCAATGGCAGGTGTAAATATAAAAAAAAGAGCAGAAGAGCTTGAGAATAGATTGAGTAATCCCAATAATGACGTATCAAATATACCTCCTCCACTTCCGCCAAGGGCAAGGGGTGAATCGCAAGCAAAGACAGAAAATATGGAAGAAGCTGTGATACCACAATCGGTAGAAGATAGCCAACCTATAGCGAAAAAAGAGGATGAAGAAAAATCAAACCTTCCAGGAAATCCAGCGATAACGGAACAAAAAGTTGAGGATCAGCCTAAGCAAGGTCAGCAACAAAGCACTAAGCAAGGGGATAATATAAGCAAAAATCAGGAGCAAAATACTCAAAATCAATATGCTCAAGCACAGCAGGAAAATGACGGACAACCTAAAAAACGCGGGTTTTTAAGGAGATTCGGCGATGCATTTAAAGATGAATTTACTCCGTCTAATAAAACCATGATGATGATCTGGGCAGGGTTACTGATTGCAGCCATGCTGTTTTTCCCTCCCGCTGTTTTACCGTTGGTGACCTTTGGGGCAGCTGCCGCAGTAACGGTAGCAACAAATAAAGTAGCTAAGGTATTCAATTCTCCGGTCGGCCATTCCATCGCTAAGGCGGTTTCTGCTCCGATGGGCATGTTCGGTGATCTGGTGAACGGTCTTTTAAAGGGAACTGCGGCGCTCGGGGCTATTGTAGCTACTCCGTTTACCGATAAAACATTAATGGAAAATGTGAAAGCCGCAACAGGAGTTCTTCCTGAACTGGGCAGCTTCACAAAAGCAGCTCTTACTACGGGAGGAGTTAATCAGCCTAATAATTCGGGAAGTATGCAAAAAGCAAATACGGCTAATTCTAAAACTACTGTCACTGCCGATGCCAAGCGGAATGACGTTAAAGGACAGGAGTCTAAGAAGGAAGATAAAGAAGCTACAACTGCGGCAGTTGAAGGTAAAGGTACTACTACAGAGAAAAAGGCGGCATCCGATGAACTGAAGAAGCAGACTGAACAATTGAAACAAGAGCAACAGCAGCAACAGGGGCAAGCTGAAAAACCACCGGTGGAAAGTCATGAAACAAATTTTTTAGGGCAGCATAGGCAACAGGAACAGCAGCCGACATCACCCCCTGTGCCGCCACGACCGACACAAGCAGAACTAGAAGCAGCTAAAGCATCACCAACAGCAGGACAGCAGCAAGGACAACAGCCAACAGCCCCGGCACCGCTATCTTCTCCGATACCTGAACAAACGCTATCAAAACAACAAATGGCAGAGCAACAAGCGCAAGGAGCGATCAAACAAATCGCTAAAGTTACTTCTTCAAGTCAAGGTAAGGATGAGGTATCACCAGCCAATTCACATCAGACTAATATAGATAATTCAAAACCTGAAGACCCTAATAAAAAAGTTGGGTGGGCAAATGGTGTCAAACCTCAATCAGGTAAAAACGGCAGTAGGACGCTATAGTTAAATCAACAAACACATAATATAATAAAATGAACCAGGAACAGTTAACCAAGTTGCTGTCGGCACAAAAGCTGACGGCTTCAACCATCCGCTCAATCTCCGATGAAGTGATGAATATCATAGAACTCGCCTTAATCGGCGACGAGGAGGCTTTAGAGAAATTAAAGCTTTATAACTCTAAGGAACACGATCTTCTTGCCACCTTTTTTAAGGTTAGCTCGCTTATAATCAAAATATTCCCTATGGAACATAGGATTATAGGCACTGAGCTCGTCAAAAGCTTAGAAGATGTACCTAAAGAAGAAGAGCCAAATGAGAATCTAATCACTGAAGCAGATATTAACGTAATGAAAAATTATATAGAACGCTATGAAAGAGAAAAAAATAAAGTTCATTGAACAACGCTTCCCCGAAAATATTTCCTATGGATCAAGCGGCGGCCCTTGCTACTCCACCGATGTTATCACGATGACTAGCGGATATGAGCAAAGGAACATAAATTGGCAGCAATCAAGAAATCAATATAATGTTGCTTACGGCATAAAAACCGAAGAGCATATTAAGGAGCTGATAGCTTTTTTCAGAATTTGTAAAGGTAAGGCAATCGGATTCAGGTTTAAAGATTGGAATGATTATACTGCTAAAAACCAACTGATCGCCATTGGGGATGGGAAGAAAAATTCATTTCAACTGGTGAAAACCTATAAAACAGTAGCAGTTAAAGAGCAGAGAATAATCTCTAAACCGGTGCCCGGCAAGGTCAAAATTTTCTTAGATGATAATGAATATAAGGAGGTAGAAGTGGATTATACTTCAGGGATAGTAACTTTTAAAACTCCTCCTGCGGCAGATGTAAAAATTACTGCAAGTTTTAATTTTGATGTGCCGGTGAGGTTTGATACAGATTCACTGCTTACCTCAATTGAAGCTTATCAAACCCATTCACTAAATAATATTCCGCTTGTTGAAATAAGAGTATAATTCCTATGAACGCAATCACCCCCAAACTAGCCGAGCTTTTAGAGCAGGAAATTACAGCATTCGCCACTTGTTGGCTGCTGAAATTAAAATCCGGCGAAGAGCTGGGTTTTACTGATTTTGATCAGGATCTTAATATTAATAATATAACATACCATTCAGCTTCCGGGTTTACTCCTAGTGCGGTTTTAAGTAATTCCGGTCTTGCTCCCGATAACCTTGAGATTGAAGGTATGTTGGATAATGAGCTTATCCTAAAGCAGGACTTAATTGCCGGAAAATATGATCATGCCGAGATTGAAATATTTTTAGTTAACTATGAAAATTTAAATGCGGGAAAGCTTCACTTGAAGCGAGGTTGGTTTGGTGAAGTTAGTATCAAAGATAATATGTTTATCGCTGAAGTAAAAGGACTGACCCATGCTTTAAATAAAAACATCGGCGATCTTTATTCTCACCGCTGCCGAGCTAAGTTTGGTGATGAAAAATGTAAAGCAGATTTAAGCAAATATACTTTTTCGGGTAGTATAACCGAGGCTCAAAGTAATAATACTTTAATTGATATTAATCGCGCAGAGGAATCTGATTTCTTTCAATACGGTAGCATTAAGTTTTTAACCGGGGCAAACCAAGGTATAGCAAAAGAAATTCAAAGTTATACGAGAAGCGGAAAAATAGTGCTTGCAAGCCCGTTGCCTCATAAGCCGAGTGCAGGTGACAGTTATGAAATCACCGCTGGGTGTAATAAATCTTTTGAAACTTGTTATAAGCAATTTAACAATGCAATTAATTTTAGAGGAGAGCCGCACATCCCGGGAATAACTAAACTGCTTAAGGTTTAATGCAGGTAAGGTATTAAATAATAGGATTCCGTTACATATGATTTAAAGGATTACCCTTCTATATTGTTAATTTTTTTATTTTAACTTGTATTATACTTTATATATTATATAATTTTAAAAAATTTATAATTTAATAGAGATAGTAAAATGTATGGTTCTAAATTTACTGTTTGTGAATTTACTGTTAGTAAATTAATGGAATTAAAAACTACTAGACTACATGAACCCCTTGAATCAAAGGTGAGGGAAGAGCTTGAAAAATGTACGTCATTAAGTCTTAGAGGATCGGTTGCTTATTTAAAGGATAATAAAATCAGCACTAAAGATTTCCAAGCAGTACTCGCCGCTTTAAAAACTAATTCAACAGTTACTTCAATTAAAATATTAACAGATTCAGTTAATGTTATTTCCGACTTATCTCAAGTTTTAATTGTTAACAAAAATATTAAATCATTAAATATTAAATTTAAAAATCTAAATGAAAAGGTTGCTAATAATTTCACACAAGCTCTAAGCAAAAATAACAGCCTTGATCAGTTGGAAATATACGTAATATCTTATAAAAAAAGCACTGAGCAAGAAACTTTAAGAACAATAGAGGTTATAGAAGACTCAGTAGTTAAATTTTTAGAGAGAAGACATATTAAGTCATTAAGATTATCACTGGGGCATAAATTTAAGGATGCTGCAAGGTTATTTGAAGTTCTAAAAAAACAACCATTATTATCTGAACTTAATCTCTCTCGTAATAAACTCGGTTTAGAAGAAATTAAGTTTCTAGAAGACTTGCTTACTTCAAGTAATTATAACATTGAGAGTCTTAATTTATCACATAATAATTTTGGAGAAGGCTTGTTTAAAAAATTAGCTGTAGCATTATATAAAAATACTTCAATTAATGCACTTTATTTAAAAGGGAATGAATACTCTCCTGAAGAAGCGGAAATATTATTAAATTATTTAAAAGACAGATTATCATTTTTAAAAATTCATTTAACTGAAAAAATGCTGCCTAAAAATAAAATTAATCAATTTAATAGTATTCCGCATATTAATCCTCTTATTTCATTGTTTTTTAATAGATGGGGAGAAATTGGATCTAAAAATTATGATTTAAACAAGCTTTCTAAAATATATCACCAATTATTAGAGGTAGAATGTGCTAATATTAATATTCGTGATATATCGAATTTTATATATTTATTCATTGATAATATACAGCGTGCTAATGATTATAAAGAAGCTTCAGGAAATGAAAATAATAATAAGTTTTTTTCCGATTTCAAAGATGCATTAAAAATATGCCGTGTTCTGGATTTATCACTTTCATTAGTTTTACCATATGAAACTCAGAGCGTTATATTTAAGGAAGTTTACCTGGAAAATAATTTCTCTTCCCTTCAAAAAAAATACCCTGCACATTCGAAAATCTTAGAAAAAATGAAGAAAGAAAGTAGGTCGGCTACTACAATCCTGCTAGGGTTTCCTCCAATTTCTGAAGCCCTGGAAAGGTTGATGCATAAAGACGAACCTTTTCTGATTAAAGCTGCTGAGTACCCTGACGAGAACCTGAGGATTTTACAGCTAATTATGGTTAAAGAAGATCTTTTTATAAGTAAATCCATTAAGGATCCTGCTCTGAGTTTACAAGTCTTGGAAAGTGTAAGACCCGTTTATAAAAAAGCAATAACTTATTTAGCGGAAAATTATTTACGCTTATACGGAGTTTGTAAAGAAGTTACCTTCAATTCAGGCTTTACTCTTCCAGCAGAGGTTACAGCGTATATATGTAGCTTTCTAAAACCTGGTGATATTAAACCAGGGAAATTTAAACAGCAAACAGAACAGGGAAGTAATAGCCTGCAATTAACTGTTGAAGCACAACAGCAATTAACTATTGAAGCACAACAGCAACAATTAACTACTCAAGCAAATGAGATTGGTAGATTAAGAGAAATTATTGGGATGCAGCAACGGCTATTGAATGAAAAGGATTATTATATTAATACTTTGTTATCGCAACTAAATGGTCTGCAATATACAGGTTTATATCCTCAGGATAGCTACCCGCAGCAAATGGAAATAGTTGGAGAAGGGCAACTTACGATTAAAAGAGAATTACCCGTATCTTCAAGTCCGTTAGATCCTAATAACTTTAAACGCAGGCGTATGGAAGAAGAAAAAGAAAAAACTAATGAACACAATAGCGATTGCGGAAGGCTGTAAGTTTTAGTTCTCAACTTAAGTGAAAATGACTGTGTCTCGAAAATAAATTGATTGCTTAAGGCACACTACCCGACATGTAAATAGGAATGATAAGCAAAATCAATTGTGTAACATTATAGGGAAGAAGAGTAAGCGCGTGCCTGGGGGGCATGAGTGCTCCTTCGGAGCACGAAGGAGTGCGCTTATGAATTCTTCGAATTCACATTGCGATTTTACATGAAAGTAGTCATAATTCCGAGCATTTAGCTATTAGTAATATATTTTTGTAACATTGTTGCTATGGAGGGTCGGGTAGTGTGTGCTTATAGTTTAAAGCTAATAACTTATTGAATATCATGAATAATATTGATATAATACAGAAAATTTTAAGTTTTTAGAGAAAGATATGTTTAAACTAGTGATTCTTATAGCAATTTTAAGCTTATCCTTTCGTGTTTCGGCGAGTGCCGAGGTATTGCAGTTTGCTCAAATAACTAAAATTCACGATACTTCAGAAGGTATTAATGACAAAGAAAGTTTAGCAGTCGTTAGTCTTGCACCCGATAAATTTTCAATACGAGTAGCTGACCGCGAGATAATTTATGATTTTTCAAATAACTATCAATATACGGTTAACCACGAAAAGCAAACCTACGACAGCGTACCTATCTATTATATTATAAATTTCAGGGGTAAGGAAAAGCAAAACAGAGAGTTCTTAAACGAACTGTTTAAACGGTTGGAGAAGGACGATAAAGTGACAATTCCGAAAAAACGAAAAATTATTTCGGATAAAATTAGGCAATTCGATTTGGAGATGGCTTTTTCCATAGGTAGAGATTCCGCGGTTACTTCCAAAATGGTTCAAAAAACAAAAACACAAAACACGAGTTTCTTTTTTAATGGTAAAAAAGCTGCGGAATTTGAAACGGGTTCATTTATTATACCTGCTGCGTTCAAAAATATGTACTTTAAATATATTCTCTATACTCAAAATCTTCATCCGTTTATGATTGAAGATCATTTATCACGAGAAAAGTTGTTTGAAAAATTAAATTATACTTTTAAACCGGGTTTTGAGGGTGAACGCCGGGTAGACGTCGCAATCCAGCCTGAAAGTATAAGCTTTCAAGAAGGCGATATTAAAATTCCCGTAAATTATCGCGAAGATTGTAGTATCGGTAAGAATATTTGCGAACTGTATTATGCAGTAAAATATGGCTCCTTAAAAATTTCCGAACAGCAGTTCATTAATGAAATTAAAGAGCATTTACTTAAAGAGGATCGACTTAGCGCTTTTTTAACTGCAAATGAATATATGTTGCAATATGGAGTGCAACAGGTTGAATTATTCAAGAAAATCATAAGTGATAATAATGATGAGCAATTAATCGAAGTAATGAGCGCAATTGATCGCCAAAATTCAAAAGAATCAACGCATAATGCGCTTACCATGCTTGAAGAAGCGGCTGCTCAAAATACGAAAAAGGGTTATGTGCTATATATTTTTATGGCTAATCATTATAGCCTAGGCAAATTTGACGAGAGCTACCATTATATGTTAAAAGCATTGCAGAAAAACCCATTTATAGTCGGTGCTTACGTTGATTTAAGCCGAGTATTTTTTGAAGCGTATGATACTGAGAAAGCATGGTTTATTCTTGACCTGGCTTATAAAATAAACCCCGAACATTATATGAACAAAGGTGCGGAAATTTTAAAAGATAAATTACGCCAAAAGCACCCTGAGTATTTTTAAGGGTATAAGGAAAGAAGGAGATTATATAATATGATAGAGTTCATTATATTTGTTATTTCTTTTGTAGAAGTAATTTATATCTACAAATTTTATTCATCATGGTATTTACTAAAGTTTGAAGAGGGGTACTCAAATTCAAAGCTGGATCAGATTATCAATTTATTTTTAATAAAGTTTAGATTTATACGTAATAATAATATAATATTTTATATTAACTCTAATTTTGAATATAATTTTAGTTTAAAAAAAGAAATAGGGATAGACCGATTTTTTAAATTAATAGGTATTTGCGGGCTAAAAAGATGACGGATACACCTACTAAGCAAGCTGAAAAAGGTATATGGCTGATTTATGATTATGAATGCCCGCTATGTGATATGTATTGTCGCGCAATCAGAATTAAAAAGGATATAGGCAATTTAACTCTGGTAGATGCCCGTCAACCAAGTAGTGTAATGGATGAAATAACTAAGCTCGGCTGGGATATTGATAACGGAATGGTATTAAAAGTTGATGACTCACTATATTACGGCAGTGAAGCAATACATATTCTTACCCTGCTTAGTACTCGGGCGGGGATGTTTAACAAAATTAACTATTTTGTATTTAAATCATACTTAATGTCTAAAGTGCTGTATCCGTTCTTTCGGAGTATACGTAACATTTTGCTTTTCAAATTGATGGGCAGAACTAAAATTAATAACTTGGAGAAAAAATAAATTTATTCTTTGTTATCTTCAACTCTGCTTAAAATCAAAAAGTTAAATACAATAATGAAGATCAAACATAGCCACCAACTCATAAATATATTAAAACTTGATTGGGAAATGGTAATATATGTAGCAAGAATAGCATAAATAAACGGCTTGAAATCTTCTCCTATAGAAGATGTAAGAGAAACGGTTCTTATAATACTTAGCCAAACCGTTAGGTTTAAAACTAAACCAATAATTCCGAGTTCAAGTAATATCTGTATAACCCCGTTATGCGGATGGAGGGGTAAAAGGCTGATACTTGTGCTACCGATCATCATAGAGCTTAAGTTTAGCTCAGAGATAATCCTTGCTGCATTAAAACCATAGCCGGTAAGCGGCCGAAGTGAAATTAAATCGAGCACATTTTGCCAGATATAAATCCTATGTTCAAATGACCATGGAATATGCTGAAACAAAGTTTGGACGTGCGTATTATAAATTAAGCAGCAGAGTGTAATTGGAATAAAAATATAAACACCAACTATTCCGACTTGAAAAATTGAGGCAAAAGTATGCTTAAATATTTTAGCTGAAATATAAGTGACTATTCCGGCTATTATACCGAGTTTAGCTGATTCACTCGTGTAAATAAAGATGATAACAAAGCTTAAGAGCAATAAGCAATAACTACTGATTTTGCGATTATTCTGAATTAAGGGAATAATTGCAACCCACACGGCAATTGCAATAAATGTCATACCGCGATTAAGGTAAGATGGATCAAAATATATAGTCTTATTTAATAGATAATGATTAATATTAGTTATAATCATTCCGTCAAAGATAAATTCCATATAACAAAAAACTAATGCAACCAGATAACCCAACAAAAAAAGTTTAGTGTTGGATAGCTTTGAGCGAAAAGCAAATAGCAAAATAAATCCACAAAGAATAGTCGCCGAAACTTTTAAACTTTCTAAAAGGGTGCTTTTATAATTTAAAGAATATAAAGCACTTAAAAAACAAAAGCTTAAGAATGCTAATAAGCTAAGCACCAAAAGTTTATTTTTTTTAAAGGAAGAGAAAATTTCATCAATTCTAACAAGGCTATAAGAAAAGCTAAGTAAATATATTATGAATACAGCCGAAGATGAGAGAGCGGCAAGGCTTGCTAAAATAGGAGTAATAAAGATTAAAAATTTAATAAATAACGTATACACTTTAAATAGCTCAAGAAATTTCAAAAATACTTTCATTGAAAATGCAATAAATGTCAAAAAAATCTTTGCTTGAAGCATATTTTTATATAACTTGAAAGATATAACAACGCAATATGAGTAGAAAAAAATGGCAATAGGTTTGAAAGAAGGGGATAAAGCAATAGATTTTACGTTGCCCATCAGTGAAAACGAAAGTGTTAGCTTAAAAGATTTTAAAGGAAAAAATGTAATACTTTATTTTTATCCTAAAGATAACACTCCGGGTTGCACTACCCAAGCAAAAAACTTTAGAGATCATATGTTGAAATTTAAGGAGTTGAATACTGAAATAATAGGAGTTTCCAAAGACGATTTAAAAAGCCACAGCAAATTCTCCGGGGAACATTGTCTGCCATTTAGAATTGCTTCCGATTATGAATCGGATGTTTGTGAGCAATATGGAGTTTGGGAGCAAAAAAGCTTTATGGGTAGGAAATATATGGGTATTACACGTAGTACCTTTTTGATTGATAAAGAGGGCATAATACGAAAAATATGGCCTGAGGTTTCGGTTAAAACCCATATAGATGAAGTGTTAAAGGAGATTAAGAAGCTTTAGTAAATTATGACCCTTTTTATCTCAAAATTAATTTCGGAAGCACCGAATATAACGGAAGTAAGTTTAAACGGCATTTTAGGCAAAATCCGCTCCGAACTGAAGGATATTAACTGTGAAATAATCGGTATTAGTGAAACGGTTGATTTAGTAGCGGATAAATACTTAATTGATATAAACGGGGGAAAAATAGAAAGTCTTTCCACTCCTAATGCCGATGCCTACTCTGCAAAAGATGTTTCAGGTACAAGCAGCCAAGACTATTATTGTTTAGTATTTAAGAAAAATATACCGACAAGACTTGCGGAAATTATTGTCTTAAAAGCAGTGCCTATTTATAACTTGATCAGACCGCTGGAAATAGGAATAACCGCAATCGGAGAGCAAGGAGAAAGGTTTTTATGCGTAATATGTGAAAAGCCTAACGGTAAATCTTTAAAAGAATTAATTAAAGAGGGGAGAGAATTTTCCCATCAATTTATACTTAAAAAGATAGTTGCTCCGCTTAATAAGATAATTAAGGATCTGCACGGTATTGAAATCGTGCATGGTAATATTAATCCTTCTACAATTTTCTTAGACGAAAATGATGAAATTATTGTATCCGAATGCATATCAAGTTTAAACGGACTTTGCCAAGAAGATACTTATGAAACGATAAATAGGGCACAATGCCATAAATGGGGAAAAGGAGAGGGGGATAAAAGCGTGGATTATTATGCACTCGGCATGACAATCTCAAGTATAATTTCCAAAATCTTCTTTGAAGATATAAAGCATATAAACATACTGGAAAGTAAGTTACAAAACGGTACTTTCAGCTTTTTAAATCAGCATTTTCATTTCGGCGGTACTATAGGGGATTTGCTCAAAGGATTAGTAACGGATGATAAAAACATCAGATGGGGCTTTAAAGATATTGAAAATATACTAATGGACGGCAGCTATAGTTTGCCGGCCGTTCTTGAAAAGCCGGCGCTGCCTCGCCCGGTAATATTTAAGGAAAAAGAATATTTTCATAAAGCTCCGCTTGCTTATGACCTGGCACTCAATTGGGAAGATGCAAAAGCTTTTATAAAGCAGTCATTACTAGTGAAATGGCTGGATATAAGTGCTTCCGAGCAACTAACTATCGAAGCTTTAGAAAGTTTGCAGGAGATAGCGAAAAAAAGATTTTCTTCGTATTCCTTATTTTCTAAAGAGGACGAGCATTTAATAAAAGTGATAATTGCTTTAGATCCTGACGGACCTGTCAGATATAAAAATTTAACTTTTTATAAAGAAAGTTTAGGGGCATTACTCATATACAGCATTAATAATGAAGAAAATGAAATCACACAATTTATTGCCAATAGCTTGTTTGTAGATTTGTTCTCATATTATGAACAGATTGCAATTTGGTTTAAAAATAAAGACTATGCAACCGGTTTAAAAGACCTTAAGCAAGCAACTGGTAATATAAGAAAAGCAGGGTTCGGGTTTGGGATTGAAAGATGCTGTTATGATCTTAATGTTTCTTTGCCCTCTCAAAGCCATGTAATAAGAGGGGAAATATGTTACGGAATTAAAGACATTTTAACCTATTTGGATAAGCAAAGCATAGAGATTGACGAACTGCTTTTGAAAAAGAACTTACTTTGTTTTGTAGCAAGCAGAATCGGCCTTGCTGAGGAGCTTAGGGTAACTAAACTTATAAGTTTTTATATGCTGGAGAAGGACAAAACTTTTATAAGCCTAATGATTCTAGGTATGGCACAGGAAAAGACAGGAGTAAAAGAGCTTATAAATTTAAGCGAGCTTTATGCCGAAAAAATCAAAACTATTTTAGATGAAGTTATTAAAGGCGAGGCAATAAAGAAAGACATTTTTGCGGCAATTAATAAAGTAAAATCACAAGGTAATTTAAATCTAATTAAGCAAAGCGCTACCGATATCTATTACCTCGAGCAAGATATTAAAGGCTTTACTCAAGCTACCGCTCGTGTAGATTTTATAAATAAAGAACTGGAACGCTTAAAAGATAAATATACTATAGAGCGTGAAGCTAAGGAGTGGGGATTAAAAATAGCGGTAAAAGTTAGTTACATTATTGTATTATTTAGTATAATACTTGCAATATCAGGAGGATTATAACACTTATGAAAGTTTTTTCCGTATTTTCAAAAAAGCAAGTTAATGATTATTTCAAAGATGTGATTTATATTGAAGAGGAATTCTCAGTCGGAGCAGCCTGCTTCAGCTGGGTATGGGCGCTTTACTGTCGCATGTGGTGCACAAGTGCACTTATCTTTTTAGCGTATTTTATACTATATTTATTGTTTTCTTGGGCTAAAATCAATCAGGATGCTTTTATGCTGTTGTTTTTAGTACTCTCGCTTTACATCGGGTCGTTCGCAAAGGATTGGTATGCAAAAAGCCTAACTAAAAAGGGTTATGATTTCAAAGGAGTGATTGCAGCTCACAATTTGGAAGAAGCACAGCTGAAATATATCGCTCAGGAAACGGACAAGGCTATGGTAGGAGTTTAATAGCCGGCGTTTTATAAAACCTTTCAAATATTATTTTATAGCTATTTTCATATAAGTTGATTTGATTATCTGTGTAGTAAATTAAGTTACAACCCATACAATAGCACTTATTTAACCCGGGTGCATTATAACAATTAAAGATATAGTATGTTAAGTTGAATATCTTACATACATGGAGCATAGTTAAACTATAAAAAATTAAACTAAGTTTGCGTATAAATGACATAGTCATTTATACGAGCACGCGCCATAAATGGCCGCGAGGCGCGTGCTTCTTATTATCTAATTTTTCAGTTGCAGACTATATAGTCATATTAAACTTAACTTATTGCATTCGGATAAACGCGTTAGATATTCAACTTATTTTACTATACATAGAATACTAGGTATTAAATTCCGTTTCTGCTTTTGGCAGGGCAGCTACTATTTTTATGCACTTATTTAGACGATAATAAAAATATAAGTTATAAACCACTGAAAGTACACAAGTTACAATGCATGTTGGAAGATTATCCAAGCTAATGATTAGATTTTCTAAAAATTGCGCTTCTGTATTATATATAGCGATTAATAAAACAACTAATGTTCCAGGTAGAGCTATTATAATAGAACTTCTAACCGTAATCGGTATTGAAAGGCAAATTGAGCGCTCAATGAAGGATTTACTATCACCTTTGCAATTTGTACGAAATACATAAATCATACCGAATAAAGTTAAAAGTGATTCGCAAGCACAAATGGCTATATCATATTTCGATTCAATAGTTGAACCTAAAACCATTTGTGATAGCAAAATTAGCGTTAGATAAACAAAATAATAACTAAATTTTTCGTCTCTCATTAAGGACATTATCTTTTAGTTGGTGGGCTAATTTTTTATCATTCCACAAAATCATGCTTTAAAACTTCTTCTTTTTTAAACTTGCTGCATATTATAATATATCAACTCCTAAGCCCAGCCAAAAGCTGCATAATGTCCTCAGGCAATCGGCTTTCAAAGCTGAGCTCCTGACAGGTAAAAGGATGAGTAAGTTTAAGCCTAACTGCATGCAAAGCTTGGCGTGGGAACTGTTTGATAAGCTCGGCTGTTTCTTTATTAAAGCAATTTAAATTGTGATTTAAATTAGTGCCGTAAGTTTGATCGCCGATAATCGGAGTCTTCTTATGGGTTAAATGTACTCTTATCTGATGGGTTCTACCGGTTTCAAGTTCGCATTCAACTAAGCTTATAGCGCCACCACCAAATTTTTCCAATACATTATATCTTGTGATTGCAACCCTGCCTTCATGCCTTACTACAGTCATTTTTTTTCTATCTTTCGGGTTTCTTGCAATATTAGTTTGAATTGTGCCTATATGAGGGGTAAGTGTGCCATAAACTAAAGCCAAATAGGTGCGTTTAATTTCCCTCTCTGCTAATTGCTTTGAAAGCTTGGCATGAGTGATATCATCTTTGGCAATTACAATCAGCCCTGAAGTATCTTTATCCAATCTATGTACAATCCCCGGCCTTTGGGTGCCTCCTAATTGTGATAAATTATTGCCGAAGTGATGAATAAGTGCATTTACCAAAGTATCATTGTGATTGCCGGCCCCTGGGTGCACAGTAAGATAAGGGGGCTTATCCAAAATAATTAATTCATTATCTTCATATATAATATTTAAATCTAAATTTTTAGGGGTAAGTATTGATTCCTCACAGGGTGGAACAAATATTCTTAGCTTATCTCCTTCCCTGACCGAATAAGAGATATTAGAGAAGGTACAATCATTTAAGTAAAAATTATCACCCTCTATTAACTTTTTAATTTTAGTTCTGGAAAATTCTGTTAGTTTATATGCGAGTAGCTTATCGAGTCGTAAACCTTGTTCTTCAAGTGTAACTACGAATTCAAAGGTTTGTTTATAAAACTTACTCATAAATTAAGAGGAATAATATGGGTTATCATAAAAGCAACAAGTTCGGATTATTAAATTTTTTTGTTTACGCAATAGTAATAATTTTAGGTATATGGGTTATAACTTATATAAGTAATAAATACAATTTTGTCAAAGAAGCTCCTGAAGGAGAAAGCTCTACAAGTTTGGTGTGCGAAAATCTTTCCGCTAAAATTATTCTTGAATCTAAAATTCAGGATATGAAAGAAGTTGGTAATAAGTTAATATTGCTTACCGTCCCTGAAGCAGGGAGTCAGCAGATAATCATTTTTGATTACTGTCAAAATAAAATTATAAGCGATCTCCTAATTGAAATAAAGGATAAAAAGGTTAAAGATCTGGGAGAATTAGAAAGTAACTCAATAATAGGATAAGTCTATGAAATGTCCTTTCTGCGGGTTTTTAGATAGTCAAGTTAAAGATTCCCGTCCCTCGGAGGATGGCCTAACTATTAAACGCAGAAGGTTTTGCCCTGATTGCGGAGGAAGGTTCACTACCTATGAAAGAATTGAGATGAGGGAGCTCTTTGTTATTAAAAAAGGTGGAGACAAGCGACTTTTTGACCCGTCAAAATTATTGAAATCCATGCAGGTTGCAGCGAGAAAAAGGCCGGTGGATGCGGAGCAGCTGGAAGAAATAGTATCCCGTATTACTAAAAAACTTGAGAAATACGGTGAGGGTGAGATAACTTCACAGGCAGTTGGGCAATTGGTGATGAATGAGCTTTTAAAAATTGATCAGGTGGCATACGTAAGATATGCCTCTGTATATAAAGACTTTGCGGAAGCAAGTGATTTCGGAAAATTTATTGAAAACTTAAATATTACTAAAGATGAATAACAACACTATTATTATAGCAACCGGCGGTACAGGAGGACATATATTTCCTGCACAGGCCTTATCCGATAAACTGGTTAAAGAAAATTTTAATCCGGTACTTATTTGTGATAATAGGGCGAATAAATTTCTTTACGGAAGCTTCCAATCAGTTAAAAAGTTTCAAATCAGCTCTTCTAATCTTTCGGGAGGGATAATCTCTAAGCTCCAAGGTTTAAGTTTACTGTTGATTAATATCCTAAAAGTCATATTTATTTATCTTAAAATAAAGCCGGGATGTGTGGTAGGATTCGGCGGGTATCCTGCATTGCCTAGCATTGTTGCAGCAATTATACTTAATATTCCGATCATTATGTATGAACCTAATGCAGTTTTGGGTCGTGTTAATAAATGGTTCCTGCGTTATGCAAAGGTGCTTGCTCTTTTTATGCCGAACACTACAAAAATTGCAGAAAAACATAAAAAAAAGGTGGAAGTTGTCGGGGATTTGGTTAGGGATGAACTTTTAAAGCAAGCAGAGCAAGAGAGAATTAAAAATAAAAAATTTACTTTATTAATTTTCGGAGGTAGCCAAGGAGCACAAGTTTTTTCTGAAGTCATTCCGGAAGCTGTAAAATTATTGCCGCCTCTTTTACGTAAAAAGTTATTAATTATCCAGCAGGCACGCCCTAATCTGGTGGAGCAAACTATAGAGGCTTATAAGAAAATTGAGGTAGAAGCTGTTATTAAGCCATTCTTTGAAAATATCGGCGAATTATATTTAAAAGCAGATCTGGTCATTTGCCGCTCAGGCGCTTCGACTATTTCAGAGCTGATTAACTTTAAGCTACCTGCTATTCTGGTTCCGTTCCCGCATGCAACCGATAACCATCAATACTACAATGCTTTATATCTTGTAGAAAATGCTACGGCACGCCTTATTACACAAGACAAATTTAAATCGATAGTGCTTGCGGAGCAACTTGAAGAATTGATAGAGTCAAGTATTAAGCTTAAAAAGCTTAAAACTGCTTATGATAAAATGAAAACAACTAACGGAACTCAAAAATTGTTTTCCATAGTGCGGAAGCATATGAAAAAATAAACTTAAAATCTTGATTTTAATATAGTAGCAGCTAACATTAAATTAAGGGATCGACAAAATAAGGAAAAATTATGACAGAAAGAACTATTACAGTAGCTTACGGTGACGGCATTGGCCCCGAAATAATGGAAGCTACGCTTTTCATATTAAAAGAGGCGGGAGCAAAGCTTAATATAGAAACCATAGATATCGGTGAAAAATTATATCTCAAAGGTTTCGGGTCGGGAATTTCTAAGGAAGCATGGGAGACGGTAAAGCGTAATAAAATTATTTTAAAATCACCGATTACCACCCCTCAAGGTAAGGGGTATAAAAGCCTTAACGTAACTTTTCGAAAAGGCTTGGGGTTATTTGCTAACGTGCGTCCGACTGTTTCATATTATCCTTATATTGAAAGCAACCACCAAAAGATGGATATGGTGATTGTGAGAGAAAACGAAGAAGATTTATATGCCGGTATTGAATATCGCATGACTGCTAACAGTAGCGCATGTTTTAAGCTTATATCTAGGCAGGGCTGTGAGAAAATCATAAGATATGCTTTTGAATACGCTCGTCTTAACAATAGGAAGAAAGTAACTTGTGTTTCTAAAGATAACATAATGAAAGTTACCGACGGTTCTTTCCACGCTATATTTGACGAAATTGCACCTCTCTATCCTGAAATTAAGACTGATCACTTTATAGTCGATATCGGAGCAGCAAAAATTGCTTCTCGCCCGGAGATCTTTGATGTTATAGTGACCCTGAATTTATATGGTGATATTATTTCCGATATAGCCGCGGAAGTATCAGGCTCGGTAGGCTTAGCAGGAAGCGCAAATATCGGAGAGAAATATGCGATGTTTGAAGCAATCCACGGTTCAGCTCCCGATATTGCAGGTAAAAAGATGGCTAACCCTTCAGGGTTATTAAATGGTGCAATAATGATGCTTGAATATATCGGGCAAGCTGATGTGGCGGTAAAAATCCAGAATGCCTGGCTTAAAACGATTGAAGAGGGAATCCATACCGCTGATATTTATAAAGAAGGTAAAAGTAAGAAAAAAGTTGAGACTATGGAATTTGCTAAAGCAGTCGTGGAAAATTTAGGTAAAAAGCCTGTACATTTTTCTCCCCTGGCTGAGCGCGAAGCTAAGCTTATTAACTTGCCGAAAATGGAGCTTGATACCCAAACCAAAGAAATAATAGGTGTAGATTTTTATATTGAAGACAGAAGTGCCAACCCGAAGGCTATAGCTGAGCAAGTGAAGGCTTTACACCCTAAATTAGAACTTGAAAATATTTCTCAAAGAGGAATTAAAGTTTGGCCGGAGAATGAGGTGGAAAACTTATCTTATGATTTATGGCGTTTAAGGTATATTTCTTCAAATGCAGATCATAAACTTAGCCAAAAAGATATTTTAGAGCTAAGTGAAGGGATCTCAAACAAAGGTGTAGAGATCAGCACTATTCAAATGCTTTATGTGTTTGAGGGAATGGCCGGGTTCACTAAATCCCAAGGGGATTAAAAATTAAAACTTTTAATGAGGGCACTTAGGTTAATACTAATTGTGCCCTTTATTTACCTTCAGAAGGGCTTTTTATGATAAAATATGTAATTACTATATAAAATTAATTTATTGAGATAGTGTAATAAAAATTAACTAAATATTAACTTATTCTATTGTATAGTTGAATAAATAAGGGGGGAGTGCTTATTAAGTGCTTGTTATGCTAAAAAGGGGGAGCATATGCCGAAAAAGATACAGCAAAACCAAATTTTAAGTAAACTAAAGCTTAATATTGACAGTGAATTAAAGCAATTTGCAAAAGAGTATAAAAGAGAAAGCGATAAAGGGGAGCGGGACAAACATTACAACCCGGATGATGCTTTGGATGAGCTCAAGATATATCATAAAAAAAAGATAATTAAGCATTTTGATGAATCTACAAAAAAAATGTTATGTGGCAGCACTTTAAGTTCTATGCTAAAAAAATTCGGTAAAAGAGGGAGAAAAGATATTTTAGAAGCTGTTAAAGAAATTCAAGATGAAGAGCTTGAGAAATCAGTCAAAAAAGCAGTTGATAAAATATCTAAATTTGAAAAAGAAGTTGATAAAGCCATTGAAGGTATAGCTAAAGAAGTAGAGAGCTATAAAACAGAAAAAGATTCTAAGAGCTTTTTTGAAAAATACCGTACAGTAATTTTGAAAGCCGGAGCAGTTGCTATAGCTGCCGGTGCAGCATTTTTTGTAGCTGCTGCAATGGTCGGCATAGCTGCAAGTGCGGGAATAGTATTGCCGGGTTTAGGGCTGCTGGCTGGTGCTTCAGTTATAGCTGGGGGTTTAGGAATGATGGGAGGAGGAGTTAGTTTAATAACAGGGGTAGCTGCATCCGTGGCAGGGTTGAGCGCGGTTGCAGTACAATCCGTTATGACACCGAATGAATTTAAAGATATTGCAAGTGAGAAAGCTGAAATACTAAAAAGCTTTGCTAATGTAGCGATTGAGAAAGTTAAAGAATTAGGGGCTGAAAAAGGGCAGGGAAGATAAAGCAGCTTAGCTTTCATTTATAAAGAGTACAAAACAGCGGAAGGCTTAAAATACTTTCGTTTGTTATATCAAAATTTATTTGGAAGTATCCAGGTCGATTTTAAATCCGATTGTAGGGCAAGGCATTTTAAATGCTGAGTTTTTTTCCTTAGCATAATCGGTAGGGTGTTTCTTAAAATGCTGAGTTTTTTCATATTCTTCGGCCATAATCTTATTATTAGGGCAAAGATTTTTTTGCTCTTCAAATATTAAATATAAATTGCTGCCTTCCTCTTCAAACATGGAAGGATTCTTAGTTTCTTTAAGTTTGGCCTTAGTATTAATCAGGTCTGAAGCATTTTCATGCACCATGTCTTTTTCCTGAGGAACTTTTAGATAATTAGTTTCCAGCTTAAGCTCCGGTAAATGTGAACCGATGGGATATGGGCAATCTTGAGCAAAACCGATGTTTAGCCATAAAGCTATAAATATAAAAAACTTGGTAAAATGCTCAGACCTCATATCGCTTGCCTGATTTAACTATATTATAACTAATTTATAATATAGAAGTTAAAGTTAAAGTTCACAAGCCTTATGATAAGAAATCATATTAGTAATTGATGAAATTAAAAGAGAATGATAGCTAAACCTTTCATCTTTATGTTGCTTTAATCCTTCCAGATAATCTCCTGAAGTAATGCCAGTTGCAGCAAAAATAACCTCCCCTTGCACCATGTCATTAATTTCATAAACTTTGGTTGCATCTAAAATCCCCATGCGTTTAGCGCGCGCTTCTTCTATCTCATCCTTAAACAGTAATCTGCCTTGCATTTGCCCGCCCAACACTTTTAAAGCAGCTGCAGCCAGCACGCCTTCAGGAGCACCGCCGATACCGATATAAAGATCGATTTCCGAGCTAGGTAGTGTGGTTGCCATTGCAGTCATTACATCCCCATCTTTGATCAGTTTCACTCTTGCACCGGCTTCTCTGATATCAGCTATGAGTTTATCATGACGAGGACGATTGAGCACACATACATGGAGATCATAAATTGAGCATTTTTTAGCGATGCTTAAGTTTTTTAAGTTTTGTTTTATAGAGTTATCTAAATGGATTACTCCAACCGGGAGACCGTTACCTACCGCTATTTTCTCCATATAAGTATCAGGTGCATGCAAGAAGCCGTTTTTATTGGTCATCGCCATAACGGAAATCGAATTAGGGGCATTATGAGCACATAATGTGGTTCCTTCCAGTGGATCAAGCGCTATATCAAGCTCTACTCCTCCTCTACCTACCTGCTCACCGATATATAGCATGGGAGCTTCATCTCTTTCGCCTTCTCCGATTGCAACCACTCCGCTTATATCAAGTTCATTTAATGCGCTTCGCATTGCATTAACCGCCGCTTGATCGGCCGCCTTCTCATCACCTTTGCCTATCCAGCTATAACAGGCTCTTGCAGCTGCTTTGGTTGCTTTTAATATGCCTACATGCAGTCTTTCGTTTAGCATTTCTACTTGCTCATTAAAAATTTGCTTAATCGGAGCTTTCATTTAATATTAATATTTATAGAAAATCAGTTAGAATTTTATTATCATTGAAATAGCTAAAAGTCAAAATTTTAAGAGAAACTATGCAACTTAAAATTGCTCCATCCATACTTTCAAGTGACTTCGCAATTTTAGGCGAAGAAGTAAAGCGTATCACTGAGGCTGGCGCGGATTATATCCATATTGATGTTATGGACGGAAGCTTTGTTCCGAGTATTACTCTTGGTTCAAATGTGGTTAAATCAATCAGAAAATATAGTCCGCTTCCTTTTGATGTTCATTTAATGGTGAGTAACCCGGAACAACATGTTGAACAATTCGCGCAAGCCGGGGCCGATATTATTACTTTTCATGCGGAAGCCACAGTTCATATTGATAGGTTAATTGATAAAATTCATTCTTTAGGGAAGAAAGCAGGTATATCGTTAGTGCCAAGTAGCGATGAATCAATACTTAATTATTTATACAATAAAATTGATTCAATTCTTGTAATGACCGTGAATCCAGGGTTCGGCGGACAAAGTTTTATTGCATCTCAACTGAATAAGATAAAAAATATCAGGCGGAAAATAATTGAGTCAAAGCGGAATATTGATCTTCAAGTTGATGGCGGAATTAATGATTCTACTGCGAAAATGTGTAAAGAAGCGGGTGCAAACATTGTGATTGCGGGAAGTTATATATTTAAGGATCGAAACTATGCGGCAAATATTCAATCTTTAAAACAGGTTTAAACTTCTTTTAAGAAGCTGCTGCTTTTAAACGTTTGCGTTGGTGAGATGACGGGATATTCATCGCTTCTCTGTACTTAGTTACCGTGCGTCTTGAGATATCTATTCCTCTTGATTGTAATATTGCGGAAATTTTATCATCGGCCAGTACCTCTTTCGCTTGCTCATCTTCAATCAATTCTTTGATCTTGTTTTTAATTGTGCTTGAGGAGTAAATGTTTTCTGCGAAATTAGATTTAATTTTACTTGTAAAAAAGTATTTAATCTCAAAAGTACCGATTACAGTTGCGATAGTTTTATTACTTATTCTACTTATCGTGCTTTCGTGAAGGTTGGTTTTTTTGGCGATATCCGCAAGAGTCATAGGTTTTAAATAGTTTATTCCTTTTTCAAAAAATTCATATTGTTCCTCTGCGATGGCTGAAGTGACTTGAAATATGGTGTTAGCTCTCTGCTCGAGCGCTCGTGCGATAAACATAGCATCATGAAATCTATGCTTACAAAAAATTATGTCATCTTTAGTCTTTAAATTTTCTAATGTTTCTTTGTATAAATTGCTGTTTAAGTTAATGCTCGGGAGGTGTTCATTATTTAACTTAACTACAAGGTTAGCATGTGTATCAAAAAATATGAAAGCATCAGGGACTAATGTCTGTGTTATGTGGGTAAAAAAATTCCTACCTGGTTTCGGGTCAAGTTTCTTAATTGAAGCCATTCTTATTTTAAATTCTTCCAAGGTAATTTTAAACATTTTTATGAGCTTATTAATCTCTCCTTTTGCTATACCTTCAAGGTTCGCTAGAATATTTGCAAAAACTTCATCGTATATACCCTTTTCCTTAAGCTGTAAGCTTAAACATTCCTGTAGGTTTCGTGCATAGGCGCCTATCGGATCAAGCTTATAGAGCTTATTTAATACTGCTTCCGCTTCTGCTGTTTCGCACTTGAAAGTCGTAGCTATTTCTGAAATATTTTCGGTTAAGTAGCCGTTATCATCTAAGGAATCAGTAAACCTTACCGCAATTAGTTTTTCTTTATTATCATGTATCGTAATAAAAATTTGATCAATCAAGTGTTGTTTTAGAGTGATCTGATTATCTACTATTCGACTAATATAATCTTCTCTAAAATTACCATCATTTTCTTTGGTTCGGGCGCTTTCATAGCGGTGTTCTTCAAAATTTTCCTTAGCCCCTAAACCGGCACCTTCGGGAAAATCAATAAACGGGTTTTCAAGAATTTGAGTATCTACAAATTCTTTTAGTTCAATCGTGTTCATTTGCAGAATTTTTAATGATTGCTGCAACTGTTTAGTCATTGCCAAACTTTGAACGGTTTTAACCGTAAGTTTTTGATTAAGCATTGATTTTTATAATATTCCACCCCTTATAACTTAGAGGCTATTATACTTTAAAATATATGTCCAGAGTATTTATAAAACCTAGCTCTTGCGGCTGAAATCTATTTTATACTCTTGTAAACCTATATTTAAAATCGGGTAAAAAACTAACTTACCGTCCTTGAATAATCCTGGAGTAGTATATAGTAGTTTAGCAGGTAACTTCTCACTAAATTTGTTATAATTTTCTACTGTTGCTTCTAGTGTTTCATTGTTATAAGGAAGTTTGAAAACCGTTCTTTTTTTTATCCAGGTTTTAAGAGTTTTAAGTCCTTGTTGATTTAGTGCTCCTACAGAAAGCTCTTCCGTGACTTTGATTTCATACCTTTTATCCCAAATTGTTTCCTGATGAGGAATAAGCTTCTTTATATGCTCTACAGCTTTTAATTCTCTGTAAAACAACAAAGCTTCAGCTTTAGCCTTTATTTCACAACCCCATAATGTTTTTATAAAACTTTTGTTTTCCATAATTAAATTATATAATAATTTTAAGCTTTCAAGTCGGGGAGGGTAATGATTGCCGCTTACTCGGTTTAGTGTTTTCGTTAAAATTCTAAGCGCTATTTCCTCATCAAGCTTTAAAAATTCTGCCTTATTTAAATATATTTCTCCGAATTTGCCCTCATAGGATATTTCTTCATACACCTTATTTGAATGGCTATTTAAAAAGCTTTTAGCTCTTGTGGAATTTTTAGCGAGTAAATTCAATCTTGATATTATAAGCTGTTTTTCCGGTAATGCGTTAATCAGCTTCCTGATTTTAGAGCGCTCGTATTTTTCGTTTAAGTTGGAAGGATCATTTACCCATTCCCATTCTGCATATGTTAAAGTTGCCTCAATTTCTTCTCTGGAAAACGAAAGGAGAGGGCGCAGTATGCTTATATTATTTATTTCATAATGCATCGGTATGCCGGTAAGCCCGTCTATTCCCGTGCCGCGGAATATACGCATCAACACTGTTTCCGCTTGATCATTTCTATTATGTGCGGTAAGTAGGTATTTAATATTATTTTTTTTGCAAAAGTTGGTGAGCAAATTATATCTCTCTTCTCTTGCAATCGCATGAAGATTAGCTTTAGGCTTTTTCGTATGGAAAGTTAATATCTCTGTTCTCAGCTCTTTCTCTAAGAGTCTTTTTCTTACCGATTCCGCTTCAATTGTAGATTCTTGCCTAAATTTATGATCAACAATTAAGCAGATTATCTCGGTATTTGTGGCTTTAGCCCACTCTCTGCATAAGTATGTAAGGCACATGCTATCCGCTCCGCCCGATACTGCAATTGCAATTCTATCAACTTGTTTATGTTCTAATAAGCTTCTAATCTCAGCTTCAAATATAGAGAAATCTATAATCATTTATTAATTCTATATAATTTTATTAAAAGAATTATAAGTGAAACACTCATTTTTAACAATATTTACTGCTTAATAATAAGAAAATAAACTCATGTGAAATTGTAGTATTTATCTTTGGATAACGATAAATAATAATTTGCATTTAGGATTATATTTTATGTATACATTATAATATATTAACGGCAATGCAAAATATAAGATGGAGTAATGTAAATTAATATGAAATAATAATAGATATAAATACAGTGTATTTTTAATTGATTATAATAAATATAAAAAACTAATATCAGTAACTAATGAGAAAAATTGTTCTAGTAGAAGATAATGAAATTAATGCTAAGCTTATTAGAGACTTTTTAAAATTTAAGGGTTATGATGTAATTATTGTAACAAGTGGATTGGATGCCAAAGAAATTGTGCTTAAAGAGTTACCTAAGCTTATTTTAATGGATATTCAGCTTTTTGGAATGTCAGGTATTGAAGCTGCTAAATCTATCAAGGAGGATCCGATTTTGAAAAATATCCCGATTATAGCGGTCTCTGCATTTTCTAAAGAGAAACTTGAAGAAAAAGATCTTTCGGAATTTTTTATAGACTATGTTGAAAAACCGATAGATTTCCAAAGCTTCGGCTTAAAAATAGAAAAGTTTATGGTTTGAAAAATGACAGCAAAAATCTTAGTAGTCGATGATATAGTATTTAATGTCAAATTGCTGGAAACCAAGCTAAAACAGGAATATTATGAAGTATTCGTGGCAAATAACGGGGTGGAAGCAGTTAAAAAAGCTAAGGAGCTTAACCCGGATATTATTTTAATGGATGTCATGATGCCGGAAATGGATGGCATTGAAGCAACAAAAATAATAAAAAATGACCCGAATACTATGCATATTCCTATCATAATCGTGACCGCGTTGAATGCGCAGGAAGATAAGGTAAACGGCTTAAGTGCAGGTGCTGATGACTTTTTAACCAAACCTATTAATGATCATGCGCTTATTACCCGTATTAAATCATTGCTCAGATTAAAATTCATGATGGATGAGCTGAGGGCAAGGCATGTTACCAGCAACCAACTCGGGGTAGGTGAAGAAATCATTATCGATGAAAGCAATAAGATTGAAGGGGCGAAAGTAATCTTAGTTGATGATGATGTTGCACAAGCAAAAAAAATTAAAGAAAAATTAAATTCCGCAGGAATCAGCGTTGATATAGTCACTGAGGAGCAGGAAACTTTAAGCTTAGCTGAAAAAAACAACTATGGGCTATTTATAATAAGTACCCAGCTTATAGATTCAGATGGGTTAAGACTATGCTCTCATATTAAAAATCATGACAAGCTTAGAGGTATTCCAATTTTAATTATAGTTGAAGAGGCTGACGAGAAGACTTTAACTAAGGGCCTGGAAATGGGAGTGAATGATTATCTGCTTTACCCGGTGGAATCAAATGAGCTTTTGGCCAGAACTACTACGCAAATTAAAAGAAAGAATTATCAGGATGCGTTAAGGGAAAATTATATACATAATCTTTCTCTATCCGTAATTGATCAATTAACTAATCTTTATAACCGCCGATATTTTGATATTCATATAAAAAACCTGGTTACTAATGCAGCTTCCACCGGGAAAAGCTTATCTTTAATCATGCTGGATATCGATCACTTTAAAAATATAAACGACACCTATGGTCACCAAGCCGGGGATGTTATCATACAAGAGGTTGCAAGGAGAATTCTGCTCGGCGTAAGGCCTACCGATTTAAGTGCCAGGTACGGCGGAGAAGAGTTTGTAGTTATATTACCTGATACTAAACTTGAAGATGCGATTAAAGTTAGTGAAAGAATTAGGCAGTCAGTTGAGATGTATCCGCTTACTACCGTGGATTCCTTAGAAATTAAGTGTACGTTAAGTTTAGGTGTTAGTGCTTTAAACAGTGATGATTCCCCTGAAAATCTTTTAAAAAGGGCGGATCAATGCTTATATAAAGCTAAAGAAGGCGGAAGAAACAGGGTGGTTGCCGAGGAAGCTTTTTTCACCTGATTTTTAATAATTTAAACAAGTATAAAAAAACAGCTATATAAATGATATGGAATATACATATAAAGAAGAAGAGCAGGGTATAAAATTAAAGTTAACGGGAAAGTTTACTTTCACGGATAATAAAGCTTTTCTATCCTTTATAGAAGATACTATTGCTAAAAATTTTAATACTCTTTTTATTGACCTTGCAGGGGTGGATTTTATTGATTCGGCAGCCCTTGGTATTTTATTGCTTACCAGAGATAAATGCGCAAATACTAATATCAAATTAATTTTATGCAGTCCGGAAGGGCAAGTTAAGCAAATGTTTAAAATTTCCAAGTTCGACCGGCTGTTTGATATACGGTAGTCGGGTTGCTGGTGTATGACACAGTTTTATTAGATTTATTTTAAGCTTTCCTTATTGAGAACGAGTTCATTATTATAGGAATTTAAGGATGTTCAAAGTATGATTTTATACCGATAACAAACGCCTGGAATTGTGTAAAATATAAGCTTCTAAGTATAGCGGCACCACACCCCTCCTAGCCTCTACTTCGGGTGCCAGCTCATAAAAAACTCTTAATTGATTTTTATACATACTTAATATTTGTTTAATTGATTTGCAGTACTCCAGAGAAAATATTTGCTTAATAATGCACAATGGCTGGAGGATAAAGAAGCTGCTAAGCGAATCACTATAGATCGTGGAGTGTCTTCAAGATTCTGAAAATATAGAACTGATTTTGCATTTGTGATGTTATAAGGATATGAATCACTTTTTTTATTAAACCATTATTAATTTTATGTTATTATATTACTGTTATGGGAAATTTGTAGTAATGGGGCGAGTGATGAAAATATCAGAGGGTAAAATAAATTATACCGAAATCAGTAATGAAACTAAGAAGCTAGTTGAAAAGATAAGCTCAATTAAGTCCAATTCTGCTGAGAAGGTTGTTGCTTCAAAGAAAATGGAT
The DNA here is from genome assembly GCF_000815465.1 of Candidatus Jidaibacter acanthamoeba. NCBI lineage: Bacteria > Pseudomonadati > Pseudomonadota > Alphaproteobacteria > Rickettsiales > Candidatus Midichloriaceae > Candidatus Jidaibacter > Candidatus Jidaibacter acanthamoebae. Next base: position 195,766 of record NZ_JSWE01000092.1, read on the forward strand.
AAAGCGGAAAAAGGGGAATCTAATCAGCAATCTGAAGGAAAGTCAGGAAGCCTTAAATTAGCTGAAGCGCTTGAAGAGATGACAAAGGATTTTGATTTTAATATTTGGTTAGAGCTTAAGCCGGTAGAGAGAATGAAAGTTGCAGGGTTTAGTCAAAATTTAGTTAATATATTAAGCCAATTTGGGATCACTCCAGATTATATGGAAGGATATAATGCGCTTGGCAGGGACGGTGATAAGCTATCTGCTTTAATTGAGCAATGGCCTGTACTCAAAGAATATCTAATTAAAAACGTTGATACATTATTAGACATAACTAAGGATTATAAAGACTATATAGAAGCGCAAAACAAAGAGACAAGTCAGATTATGAATCCTATTACGGATGCTAGGTATAATTCTGTCACAGAGGATCAATCATTAGTATCCTATACTGCGAGCAAAGATGTCTTTATAGCTTCAATAAGGGAGGCTTTGAATGCAAATGATATTAAAACAGCTCAGGAGAAAACTTACTTATATTTTTCAAAAATTTATGATCTTGCAGATCGTGAAAGTTTGTTAAGAGATAAAGATAGTTTTAATAAACTAATGGAAAGAGATGTGAAGCAGCTTGTGCAACAGCTTGCAGGGAGAGAGAATGAATTAGTTGAAATTCTGATTACCAGCCAAGATAAATTAGATAAGGCAATGGAGCAAAGTGTATACCAAGTTGCAAAGAAATATGGTGAGGTAGAAGAAAATGAGTTTAATTCATTAATCGAAAAGCATACTCGTAAAAATGAGGTCATTAAGACCATGCTCTATAATGATGAGATGCGGGAGGTTATGGTTAGTGCAATAGCTCATAACCATATAAAGCCTCTAACTGAACATTTACAGAAATACAGCAAATCTAACGATACTAAGCACTTAGATCATTTTGCCCAAGATTTTGAAAAAATGACTAGTACTCTATCCTCCGCACTAGAGGGTGTTAAACAAGAAGGGTATAATAAACACTTAGCAACAGCTATGAAAGAAATGGTGACGGAAATACATAACTCCTTAACTAATAGAGAAAGCTTTAAGGCTGATTTTAGAAGGTTTAAGAATAATTTTTGTAAAGAAATTGATAATAAATTATTAGCAAACGAAAGCAAAGGTTCGTCAGATAAAAAATTTAATCTTTTAGACTTGGTAAACGATTTGGTTCAATCATTGCTTACTAAGCTACATGCTAAAGCTTCCCTTTCAGAAAAGTATAAAGCAGAAACTTTTGTTGAAAGGGTAACCAAGCATGCTTCTGATAACTCGCATACAAGGTGATTGTGTTTACTGATTTAGCTGATTACTGTTAAATAACAGGGTCGATATTATATCAGAGCAAAAAAGACATCCGATATAACACTGCCCTCTTTTTTAAATTAACAATATTGTAACTTTAGCCCTAAAAAACCATCCCATTGAATTCCTGCCTTTTGCTGCATAGCCTGCAAATACTCTATGCCGCTTTTCTCTCTTTATATGACATGCTTTTATTGAAGTAGAATCAGCAATAATAATGCACAATAGCCGGAAGGCGATGAGGGGGAGGCAGCTAAACAGATGAGCAGAGGTTAAGGATGTGAAGAATTTACCCTGTAATTATACTATTGAAGCCCTGCTGCTTAAGGATCGATCGAAGGTGTCAATAAAATTTCTAGCTCTTTCAATACGGTTTATAATTGTCGGGCGGCGGGTGTTTTCACTACCTTGTGATATAGGATCCAATATTTGAATTAACGGATTTGCAAAGCTATTATCTAATGCTTTTATAAAAGCTTTTTTGCCGACGGCTTTTATTGCAACATCATCGGCTTCATATTCATTATGTTGAGAAAATGCTTTCCCTATATTGCTTAGAATTGTGTTTACATATACTACAGGTAAAATATTTGAGCTTATAACTTCCGCGGTAGTAATACATATCTTTAGTAATAGCTTTTTCAAAGTGTGATGATGCTGTATATGCCCTAGTTCACATGCAATTATTGCATTAAGGCATTTTATGGTTTTGGTACTATCGCCATTGTTTTTGTTAAGGTGATAATTAATCGTTCCTATATTTAATTCAACAAACGGTTTTACAACTATTTCTCCTACTGATGCTCCTCCGAAAAATGGATTATTATTGATATATAATTTTATGTCTTTTGATACACCTATGCTTTCTTTTAATTTTTTAAAAGAGAAATTTATCTCTTTTAACAATAATTTTAAATTTTCTTTATCGGTTTTATCAGCATACTGGCTAATTTTATTTAGTTGGTGAGATTTTATAAAATACATGGTATTATATCCCATAATTCTTTCTAAGATATAATCCGATGCTATCGTAAGCAGATTAATAATCTTGATAGTATTGTTACGGGCAGTATCATGTCTCACTAATAAATCAGAAAAGGAAACGGAAAGGTAGGAAGGTGCAACAGAGAAGATGACAAGTGCCGTACATGCCGTAAAAGCAAATTCCCATAAATGTGATCTTATATAATATTGAATAGAATTTTTTATAAATTCATAGTCCCAAGGATTGGGTTTAAGTTGTAAATACATAGATGTTAAGCCCAATGCCATATAAGCTATCTGTATATAATTCGAATAACCGTCTAAGGCATAAATAAGCCCTGCGCTTAGGGCGGTTCCTACCCAAGGGTTTATAAATAGACCATGATAATTTTTTAAAATATTATAATACATTTCTAATACTAAAGTTAATAATGGCGGTAATATAATATGAATAAATTAAATAAATAGGAGTATTAGGTTAATTTATTATTAACTTATTAATAAATTATTACTGAAAAAGATATAAAGTGTGAAAGGCTAAAAATTATAAACTTTAAGCCGTTTAATTTTATTATGTTTTTAAATACTGTATTAAGTTGAATATCCTATATGCATGGAGCATAGCTAAACTATAAAAAATTAAACTAAGTTTGCGTATAAATGACAATGTCATTTATACGGGCACGCGCCGTAAATGGCGGCAAGGCGCGCGCTTCTTATTATTCTTATTATCTGATTTTTAAGTTGTAGGCTATATAGTCATATTAAACTTAACTTAACTTATTTTATTTGAATAAAAGTGTTAGATATTTAACTTAATTTACTATACTACACCCCTTAAATAAAGCTACCAAGCGGAGATAAATCTAAGCTATTTTCAATAGTTTCAAGAATTTCAAAAAGCTCCTTGCACAGTGTGCTTAAGCCGGCTTCGCTAAAACTTTCCACTCTTACAACCAGGCAATTTTGTGTATTTGAAGCACGCACCAGCCACCAGCCTAAATCATTGTTTACTCTGACACCATCAATATTATTAATGCTTAAACCGAGTTTTTCGGCATACAAGGTAACTTCATCAATGATTTTAAACTTTCTTTTTTCCGTACATTCAATTCTGATTTCAGGAGTAGATATGGTTTTAGGTAACTCATCATAAATTTCAGTTAATGATTTCTCGTCGTCATATAAAATTTTCAATAACCTGACTGCGGCAAAAATTGCATCATCATAGCCATAATAATCTTCGGCAAAGAACACGTGTCCGCTCATTTCGCCTGCAAGCATAGCATTTTCTTCTTTCATTTTCTGCTTAATTAAAGAGTGCCCCGTCTTCCATAAAATATCTTCTCCGCCCCAGTTTCTGATACTTTCAAAAACAACTTGGCTGGTTTTGACGTCAGCTATGATTTTTGCATTTTTATTTCTGCTAAGCAAATCTTTTGCATATATCATAAGCAGCTGATCACCGTATAGTATTCTACCCTCACTATCAATTACCCCTATCCGATCACCGTCGCCATCAAAGGCTATACCTAAATCTGCTCCTTCTTTCTTAACTTCATCTATCAGTTGTACCAAATTCTCTGGTTGGGTGGGATCAGCATGGTGAGATGGAAATGTCCCATCTACCTTACCGTTAATAACTTTATGTTCACCGGGCAATCTTTCAACCAATTGCTTGATTACTTCACAAGCCGCTCCGTTAGCCGGATCCCATACTACCTTTAGTTTCTTTAAAATGGAATTAGAAGGAGTGTTGAGCTTAATAATTTTACTGAGGTAAGCTTCAATAATATTAGTTGTTTTAACTTCGCCGCTGCTATCGATAAACTTTCCTCTTTTCGCAATCTCTCCCAGTTCCGATATATCCCGGTCAAAAACCGAGGCATGGTCGGCAACCATTTTAAAACCGTTTTGATCAGGCGGGTTGTGGGAGCCGGTTATCATGATTCCGGAGACAAAGCCCGGGATATGATGGGTAGCGAAATAAAGTACCGGAGTCGGCACTAACCCGATTCTTACTACTTCAACGTTTGACTCGCTTAATCCTTCCGTCAGCTCCTTTTCAAGGGAAGGAGAGCTGATTCTTCCGTCGTAACCGACGCACACCTTAAGCGGTATATTCTTATTGTGTAAAAACACGGCAAAACTTTTGCCTAAATAATATGCATCAGCTTCATTGAGGTTTTTACCGAAGGTACCTCTGATATCATATTTCCTTAAGATTTCTTGATCAAAAAAATGTTTAGCGGTTTCTTTTAAAGCTTTCATAATTATTCGTCTGCCTCGATTGAAATTGCATGTAGTCCCATTTTTATCTCTTCTGCCAGGGTTTTATAAATTAACTGATGCATAGAGATCTTAGTTTTGTCTTTAAAACTTGATGATTTTATTTTTATTTTAATGTGAGTAACGGTGCCCTGTTTGTAGTTTAAATGCCCCTTATGTGCTAATGAATCATCCGATACTTCCAGGTAATCAGGATGAAATGCCGACCTTAGCTTATTATCAATTTTTATAATTGAAACCATTATATCAGCCCCATCGCATATTTCATAAACATTTTTTTTATAGTAGGTATTTTATTTATAGTTTTTAGTCCAATTCCTCGTATTAATTTTAAAGGCTTAATATTATTAGAAAACAATAAATTTAAATGGTGAGTTGCCTCTATCATCACATTGTTATCAACTTTCCTTGTTCTCTCATATTCTTTAAGCATTAATTCCGAGCCGATATCCAAACCCAATTCCAAGTTTTGTTCAATTAGCTCGGCAAGCTCTGAGGCGTCTCTAATCCCTAAATTTAATCCTTGTCCGGCTATAGGGTGGATTCCATGTGCTGCATCTCCGGCTAAAGCGAGCCTTGGTGCAATATAATTTTTTGCACTGATTAATTTAAGCGGAAAAAATTTAATATCACCGGTTACCTTTAACTCCCCTAAATAATCACCGAATTTCTTTGCTATAATTTCTGCAATTGTTTCTTTATCAAGCTCTGCAATTGCTGCTGCATGCTTGGATTCACAAGTCCAAACTACGGCCGAACTATATCCGCCGACTTTCGGTAAAATAGCAAAAGGTCCTTCAGGCATAAATTTTTCAATTGCTGCACCTTCATGGTTGTGAGTATGTGAAATATCGCACACAATTGCTGATTGTTTATAATCGAAATTTTGTACGCCTATTCCTGAAAATCTTCTAACCCAGGAATTTCTGCCGTCACATCCAACTATGAGTGAAGCGGTGAACTCCTGCCCATCTTTAAATTTAATTTGAGATTTATGTTTTTCAGCTATTATATTATCTGCTTCCAGATTATAAAACAGAGATATATTTGGGGTGTTAATTGCTTTGTTATACAACCTTTCCAGCAACACATGCTCTTCAATCATTATGCCGAACTTGTTTAAGCCCAGTTCCTGTGGGTTGAAATCAAGGTAAGCGGTAGTTCCTTCCTCTAAAACTCTAATAAAAGTAATCGGCTCAGCTTCACTCTCAAACAGGTCATCTATATAATATTTTTTATAAATATCCATGGAAGCTTTGGCAATTGCCAGTAAACGGGATGGCTCATTATTCTTTTTAGCCAAATTCAGGTTTTGCTTCTCTACTACAGCGATTTTGAGATCAAGCTTTGCAAGAAAAAGTGCCAGGGTAAGCCCCATATAGCTGCCGCCGAATATAACCGCATCGAAAGGTTGGGGGGTATTCATCCGCTGTCTGTTACTATTTTTAGAATATTATAACAGATGTTTCGCTTATCAACAATAGGCCTGTTTTTTATTGATGTTTATCTTATTAATTTACTACCCTATATAAATAGATATAGTCAGAGAAAAAAACGAGTTGATTATGGCTGTTCCTTCCTACCTCAATTTCGACCATGCGGGCTATAAGTGGAAAAGCGATATAGATTATCGGTCACATCCTAAAGAATATAGAGTAGGCAAAGGCGAGCAGGGGGTGTTAATATGCCAACCCTATAAGAGTGAAATATTGCCTTTTTGGCGATTCAAGACGCCCGAGATTGCTAAAGAAAGCAGCGAAAAAATATATCAATTATTTATCGAGTATTTAGAGAATGAGGATTTTGTAGGCGCCGATATGGCAAGGAAATATCTGCAAATGGGATTTACTCGAGCGCGTAGGTATACAAATTATAAGGGGGGTAAAAAATATGATGCCTCGAATAACTATCGGCAATTGGAAAGAGGTACCGGAGATATTGAAAAAGCCAAAAGTGCTGATTACTTTTATCACCGGTGGCAGGAAGCCGAAAAGCATCCTGTATATTCTGAATTAAAAAAAGAATGGAAGAAAAATATCGGCTGAAAATATTATATACTATGCTCTCTTACTTCGGATTTTTCGCCCGTAAGTTTGGCGGTAAAGCTGTTTACGGGAATTGTATGGTAAATTAAGCTATAAATTTGCTAACAAATATCTTTAGCTTATTGGTTGTATAAAAAGTGATATTCATAAAAATTATTTAATAATTTTTATGAGCGCTGCCCATCTAAGGGGGGTGCTACTTTATCGGCTTGGGCTATACTTAACAATACTGTACCATGGTTTCCCTGCTTTCAGTCCTATCCGTCGTAAAGCTTGAAGTATATTCATATTTTACCGGATTGGATATTACTGGAGAGAAGTTATCTTCATCTTCATAAGTGAGCATTATTGCTAACTCGCTACCCTCTTTTATATATTCCTCAGTTCTCTTAGAGAAAATCTCACCTATTCTGCCGAGCCATAAATCAACGACGGCATTTTTCCCTTTTTCGGATAAAGATGGATATTGTTGATCTGAAGATTTATCATTATGTTTAAGTTTGGGATGTTCCGTGCAAAAATATGCTATTCTGTTCAGTATCTCGTTAGGTATAAATACTTCATTATTTTCACCTTCCGAGATAAGCATGTTCGTATTATATAAATTATAAAAAGATGATACGTAATCGCCCAGTGGAGTTAATATCCCGCGCTCGATATATTTAGCTTCAACGTAATAAACATATGCATCACTTACCGATAAGCCATATAACTCTATAATATCAATAAAATCTTCCGTATTATTATTAAGTTGGGTAAAGTTGATTCCTGTAATCTTAGCTATATATTTAATATATTTCTCTCTTGATTTATCGTCAGTAACGCTGCTTAAGAAGGAATAAATATTAAATTTTTCAGTAAAGTGGATCTTTAGGTGCTCTGCAAAATCAGGTGATATATTTTCAGGCATTACTTTATAAGTAATCATTATCTCTTTTGCAAAGCTGAAATCATTAACATAAACAGCTCCATTTAAGGCTTTAAGCGGATCTGCCTTATATTCTTCAATTAACCATTTTATAGGTTCTGTATGTTGATGTTTTGCAGCTGTAATTAAAGCGGTGTTTAAAATATATTTATAATTTATCGTTTCTTTTATTCGGTCTAATATCCGCTCTAATAGCTTTTTATCTTCCCTTAGTATCGCTCCTTCTACAGCAAAATTAATATTTGCTCCCCGAGCTAATAATGAATTCATCAATTCTTCATGACCGCCTTCGGCAGCACCCTGCGCGGCATTATGGATACTTGCCCTATAATCTTCCAGCAGTAAATTTACCAGCTCTTCATGCCCGCCTTCGGCAGCACCTTTTACGGCATTGTGTACATTTGTTCCCTTGTTTATCCATTCTAAGGTGAGATCTATATCACCGCTCATCGCAAACCCTTCAACCACAAAGTTTGATATGTCATAGGAAGAAATAGACATTAAAAGCTTTATTGCTTCCAGCTCTCTATGCCCGGCTAATATTTTTATAGCACTAAGAGCTGTTTTTTTATCTGAAAGACCAGCCCAAGTTTGTTTCAATGCATCGTAATTCCGTACTTTTGCCGCCTCGATGATTTGTAGTATTTCCGGATTATCTGTTAAAATAGAATTGAGGTTATTTTTCATTTATAATATAAATTTAATAATTTAACCTGCTATTATAATATATTTTTATGAATAATATAATTAATATATTGTTAAAAAATTTTTTAATTTTAAGTATTTAGATTTGACTTTGTTTAGCTTCGGATTTTTCGCGTGTAAGCTTATCTCTAAAGCCGGTTACCGAAGTATGTACACTATTTGCAGAATTAGTTATTACTGCGGGGAAGTTATCATTATAAGCCGTTGTAATTAAAAGCGCCAGCTCGCTGACTTGAGCTTTAATTCTTTCGGTTCTTTCAAAGCAAACATTATTTATTCTACTTATCCATAAATCAATAACTTTATTTATTCCGCTCTCTGATAACGGGGGGTATTTCTGGTTATTCGATTTATCATTATGGTTAAGTTTGGGGTGCTCTATATAAAAATGCGCGATTTTATTTAAGATTTCGGAAGGTATTAGTATTCCTTTCCTCGTAATAGGAGCATTTTCAATATATACTTTATAGAAAGAGGCTACATAATCACCCAGCGGAGTTGATATTCCCCGGGCTATATATTCCTTCTCAACATAGTAAACATATGCATCATCGAAAGATAATTTCTCGTCTTCCGTATTTTTCAGTATATTGCTAAAATTATTACTAAGCTTATAAGGGCTGATTTCTAAGATACCGGCCGTATGGTTGATATATGCTTTTCTTAGCTCATTATCAGTGATACCGCTGAGAAAAGAATAGATATCGCATTTCTTTTTTTTGAAATGTGATTTTAATGTGTGATTGTAAAGGAAAGGTATTTGTTTAGGTGAAATGTTATACTTGTCTATAAAGTATGTAGCAAAGTGAAAAGATTTATTCCAAATAGCCGCCTTCAAGGCTTTAAGCGGATCTGCCTTATACTCTTCAATTAACCATTCCGCCAGCTCTTTATGCTCATAACCTGCAGCTGCCCTTATAGCTTTATTTAAAGCACTTTTATAATTATCTTTATTCTTAGCTTGCTCTAATAACCTCTGCGTTAGGTTTCTGTGTCCTCTTTTTGCAGCGCCGATTATAGCGGAAAGTGTATCGGCTCCGCGAGCCAGCAATGAATCTACCAGTTCCTCATGCCCGCTTTCGGCAGCGCTAGCTACGGCAGTCCAGATACTTGCTTCACATTTATCCAGCAATAAAGTTACTAACGCATTATTTCCCTGTTTGGCAGCAATACTTACGGCAATATTTACATCTGCTCCTTTTTTGATCCATTTTAGCGCTAAATCGGCATGTCCACCCATGATGAATCCCTCTACTACAATATCTTTATAAAGTTGATCCCAAACATTTTTTATTCCTTGCGAATTAAAAATTTCATTTGCTGTTATCATTACCTTTTTTTTGAAGCCAAATATATCTTTATCGATACCTAGCATGTATGGCTTTAAAAACTTTATTGCCTCCGTTTCTCTATTATAAGCTAGTATTGTTGCAGCATCGGAGTTTGTTTTCTTATCTCTTAGATTAATAAAAAACCCTTCTAAAGCTTTATGATCACGGTTTCTTGCCGCTTCGATAATTTTCAGGATTATCGGGTCATCCGTTAAGGTGCTGTTATTTTTCATTTTTATAAATATGATATTTATTAATTATCACTATTCTTAATTTAGCTAAAATAGCAAGTGTTCAGCTTACCGTATGGGGTAGGCACCCTATTTAAAAATCTCTCTTTAACCTATCTTATGCAGCGTGATTTCTATCACGACTTTTTCATCACTTCGGCTATTTTTATCAATCTCTTTAAGTGCCAGCTTAGTTAATCGCTTTTCCCCGACCGTCATACCTATAAGAGCTTTTTCAATCGCTTGAGGAGCATTTTTTTTACCTAATATAATTTGTTTGGAATAGGGGATAGCATTTTCAAGCTCACGGACTTTATAAGAAAAAGTTAGTTTGTCACCCCCTTTAGCGCCGAATATGAGAGGTGTAGCATCACTTGAGCCAGCTATAGCCTGCTGCTGTGGAGGAGGGGGAGTGAATCTGCTGAGTTGATTACTCATTCCTCTGATAGTTTGGGTATCGTGATTAGTATTCAATCTTGATGCAGCTTGACCGCTTATCTGCTTAGCTTTTTCAATATCATTTTTAAATACTTTGTAGATAACTTTCTCGGTTAAAGAATAATCATCAGGATCTTTATGAGGATCAAAATTAATGCTATGTTTTGCGTTAGCACCTTTAGATTCGGTTTGATTTACTCCTTTATAAAAAACTTCCTGCTTTTTATAATACTCGGGAGTATATTCTTTTTTATATTCCTTATAATTACTGTAAGCTAAAAAAAACATTAGCCCGATTGCACCTAAAGTTACTGTTCTATTGCTAAGTAAGAAATTCATAATTCAATTATTTACATTGTAGTTAATCAATAGATTAGCATATTTACAATGAATTTAAACATTAAATCTAAAGTGCAGTATATCACCGTCATTAACTTTGTAATCTTTGCCTTCTAACCTTAGCCTTCCTGCCTCACGTGCACCGTTTTCACCGTTATATTTTACGTAATCTAGGTAAGAAGTGGTTTCAGATCTAATAAATCCTTTCTCAAAATCTGTATGAATAACTCCGGCAGCTTGGGGAGCAAGAGTGCCGTTTATAATAGTCCAAGCATGAGCTTCTTTAGGGCCTATGGTAAAGAAGGTAATGAGCCCGAGCATATCATAGCCGGCTTTAATTACTTGACTTAAACCCGTTTCTTTCATATTTAAGCTTTCTAAGAATTCCTTTTTCTCTTCCTCGCTTTCAAGATTTGCAATATCAGCTTCAATTTTAGCTGAAACCAAAACGCAAAATGCACCTTCAGCCTTCGCCTTGTTTAAAACTTGTTCGGAGTATTTATTGCCTGATAAAACATCGTCCTCTGCAACATTACAGACATACATTACGGGTTTTGAAGTAAGAAGCTGTAAATTTTTAAGGCGCTTTTCATTATCCTTAGTGAGGGCAAGTCTTGCAGGTTTGCCGCTGCCTAATACTTTAGTAACCTGATTAATTAGCTCAACATCAAGTGCTATTTCTTTATCGGTTCTTGCTTTCTTTTCTAAATTAGGTAAGCGCTTCTCTAAGCTTTCAAGGTCAGCAAGAATAAGTTCGGTTTCTATGATCTCAATATCGCTAATTGGGTCAACTTTCCCTTCGACATGGGTGATATCATCATCATCAAAGCAACGTAGTACGTTTACTATCGCATCTACTTCCCTGATATGAGATAAAAATTGATTGCCTAAACCTTCACCTTTACTTGCGCCCCTGACTAAGCCGGCAATATCAACGAATTCTATTTGATTGGGGATGATTTTAGCGGAACCTGCAATAGCCGCAAGTTTGTTAATCCTTTCATCGGGAACCGCAACTTTGCCGACATTCGGTTCAATTGTACAGAAAGGATAGTTTGCTGCCTCAGCAGCCTGAGAAGAGGTGAGTGCATTGAAAAGAGTTGATTTACCGACGTTAGGAAGACCGACGATTCCACATTTAAATCCCATTATTTTTGCTCCACGTTTTTTTTAAGTTCATTTGCATAATTATTTAGAAAGTTATCATAGTTGGAATTGAGTAATAATCCAAGATTATTACTAATAAATTTTAATCCCTGAGTTACAATTTTGATTTCATTACTATTAAAATTATGGAGTACATAATCCGAAACTTGTGACTTATGTTCGGGCTTACCGATACCGAACCTAAGTCTATAATAATTATTGCTTATATTTTGATCAATTGATTTTAAGCCGTTATGGCCGCCGCTGCCGCCGCCGGTCTTAATTTTGATTTTGCCCGTCTCCAAATCAAGCTCATCATGGATTACTAAAATATCTTGCGGTAGTATCTTATAAAAAACAGCACATTCTCTGATGGCCGTACCCGAATTATTCATAAAAGTCTGAGGTTTTAGCAGAAGAATCTTGTGATTTGCAACTTGGAGAGAGGCAAATTCAGCATGGAATTTATTAACAAATTGCATAACATTGAGTTTCAATGCAATTTCATCTATCGCCATAAACCCTAAGTTATGACGGGTGTTTCTATCTCTCTCTCCCGGGTTGCCGAGCCCTGCAATAAGTTTATACATATTGTTGTTTCAATTGATACTGCGAACGCATATTAACCTTTTAGAATAAAAAATGACAGAAAATTTATTTATATTAGTTGATTTGTATTATATAAAGAGGAACGAATGACCAGTAATAAGGAGACCGCTATAAATACTAAATATCATATTGATGACCTTCCGAGTAATGTTTCACTTCAAGGTAATCTAGCAATTGATACCGAAGCTATGGGTCTTAATAACTTTAGGGATAGGCTTTGTGTCGTGCAACTAAGCGATGAAGCAAAAAATGTCCATGTGGTGCATTTTCCGAATAAGCAATATGATTGCCCTAATTTAAAAAAGTTTTTAAGTGATGAAAATCGCATAAAAATTTTCCACTTTGCTCGTTTTGATATTGCAATTATGCATCATTACTTAAAAGTCGAACTTAAAAACGTTTATTGTACTAAGGTAGCCTCCAGGCTTGCACGTACATATACGGATCAGCATAGTTTAAAAGATTTGTGTTATGAGCTACTCGGGGTTAAAATTTCTAAACAGCAGCAAACTTCCGATTGGGGCGCTGCTAAGCTTACCCAGGATCAGATTAATTATGCAGCTTCGGATGTTTTATATTTACATGCATTAAAAGATAAGTTGGATTTTATGCTTAAGCGTGAAGGGAGGCTGGAACTTGCAGGGAAGTGTTTCGAGTTTTTACCTACGAGAGCCGATCTGGACTTAAGCGGTTGGCCGGAAATAGATATTTTTGCTCATTCGATATAGTTTAATGCATCGCTTTATACAAAAATTAAGGAACTAAGGCTGTTACTTAAAATAGATTGACTAAATGCGGATTTACTTTTAAATACTTGCTTTAAATAGCTTATTTTATCGGTGCAGGCAATTGTATAATGCTTTGAAGCACAAAAGTTTTATCAAAATTAAACTATGTTTTTAGAATTTAAATCAGAGATAACGAGGAAAAGAGATGTCAAAACTGATGGTGATAGATGGCGCACATCCTGAAGAAACGCGCGCAGTAGTGATTAATAAAGGAATAATTGAAGAATTTGATTATCAAAACACTTATAAGAAATCTACAAAAGGAAATATATATTTAGCAAAAGTAATCAGAGTTGAGCCTTCATTACAGGCTGCATTCGTTGATTACGGAGGGGAAAGACATGCATTCTTACCTTTTCCTGAAATCCACCCTTCTTATTACCAATTACCTAAGGTGGATAAAGAAGCTTTACTTTCATCTATGGTTGATGCGGAAGATAAAGAGTTGTTATTAGATGAAAATAGGAAAATCGAGCAGTTTGATATCGAAGAAGAAGGAGAAGAAGAAGTTAAAGAGACTAAAAATACTAAGGATACAATCGCTCAAGAACCTGCTGAAGGAGATACCGCTTCCGAAGGAGAGGAAGCTGAAGCCGAATTAATTTCTTCGGAAGCTGAAGGTGAAGAAAATTCGGTCGGAGAATTCCGCCCCGATTTTTATAAAAACTATAAAATTCAGGAAGTAATAAAAAAAGACCAGGTACTGCTTATCCAAATCGTAAAAGAAGAGAGAGGAAATAAAGGAGCTTCGGTTACAACTTATATCTCACTTGCAGGCAGATATTGCGTTTTAATGCCGAATTCAATAAGGGCAGGTGGTGTATCCAGAAAAATTATGGATAACCAGGAAAGACAAAGGCTAAAAAGCGTAGCAGACGAATTAAATGAAAAAGCAAGTACGGCCGCAAGTGTTATCGTGCGCACCGCAGGTGCTCATAAGACCAAAACCGAAGTTAAGCGGGATTTTAACTATTTAATCAGGCTTTGGAACAATATAAGAGAACACACTCTGGCTTCAAAAGCTCCGGCTTTCATCCATGAAGAAGGAGATGTAATTAAAAAATCAATTCGTGACCTTTATAATAGTGACATGGAGCAAATTTTGGTTGCAGGCGACGAAGCTTATGAAAATGCCAGAAAATTTATGGAACTTATCCTGCCTAAACGCGTAGACAGCGTCAAAAAATATAAAGGCAAGTCACCGATATTTGTAAAATATAACATTGAAAATCAATTAAATACTTTTTACGATCCTGTAGCACCTCTTAAATCAGGCGGGTATTTGGTTATCAACCATACGGAAGCGTTGGTTGCAATCGATGTTAACTCCGGAAGAGCAACTTCGGAAAGAAATGTAGAAAACACCGCAGTAAAAACCAATATGGAAGCTGCACGGGAAATCGCCAGACAAATTAAGCTTAGAGACTTATCCGGTTTGATTGTAATCGACTTTATCGATATGGAGGATTCCAGAAATCGCAGAACAGTTGAAAGAGAGTTTAAAGAGGCACTCAGTAACGACCGCGCAAGGATTCAAGTGAATAGAATTAGTATGTTCGGTTTACTTGAAATGACACGTCAGAGGCTGCGTAAAAGCTTCTTTGAATCAAGTACGCATGTTTGTGCACATTGTGACGGCAGAGGAAGAATTAGACCAGTAGAAGCAACCGCGATTGCCGTTTTAAGAGCATTGGATAATGATCTTGCTGAAGGAAGCTGTGATGAGATTCAAGTATCGGGCAGTGAAAAACTGATGTTTTATATTTTAAATAATAAGCGTGAAGAAATTTCAAAGCTTGAAAAATCTCATAAAGTCAGAATAACTTTTTACACGGATGAAGAAGCGGGAGCAGACGGATTCTTTATTGAAAAAAGTAAGAAAACTAAGGAAGAAGTCGTGACTCAATCAGCATTATCGGCAATTGATGTTGAGCCTTATGCGGTTGAAGAACCGGCTGAAGAAGAAGATTCTTCCGCTAAGAGAAAGTGGAAAACTAATGCTAAGAAACCTACATTCCGTGAGCAGGAGAGAGAAGTGGAGCACGGCCATAAAAGAGTAGACAAAAGAAAAGGAAAGGGTGTTAATAACAATAGATTTAAAAACAAAGAAAACCGAGCTCCGGTTAAAGAAATAATTCCTTATGATTATGAGGAAGATAATGCTTTTGAAGAAAATATGGAAAAAAAGAGAAAGCAGAACCAATCTTTCTTAAAAGAAATCTGGAAAAAAATAGTAGAATAAGGGGATACTAGTGTTTCAGAAGAAAAATAAGAAAAGTAAATATGATAGCAGTTTATACCTAATAGGAAGACTGTTTAGTGAGCATGTAAAATTACAGGGCAAACAAATTCAGTTTGCCATTTTCTGCATGATTATAATCTCCGTTACTACTTCGATCGGAGCCTGGTTGATGCAACCTGTATTGGATGACATCTTTGTTAAAAAAGATTTAACCATGCTTTACATCGTCCCTTTTGCAGTGGTAGTGAATGCGATAATTAAAGGAATAGCCTCTTTTTTACAATCTTACACCATGAAGAAAATCGGGCAGAAAATTATTTCCGATATACAACTTAGGCTTTATGCACATTTAATTTATGCGGATACGAATTTTCTTACCGATTATGCTTCAGGCAATTTAATCTCACGTTTTACCAATGATATAAACGCTATGCGGAAAACGGTTTCCGATGTGGTAACCAGTGGAGTTATGGAACTTTTTACCTTAATCGGTTTAATAGGTGTGATGTTTTATCAAAGTTTTAGCTTAGCTATAATTGCACTGCTTATGATTCCGCTCGCGTTTTTGCCTATTATCAGACTCGGTAAAAGAATGCGTAAAATTGCTCGTAATATTCAGGAAGAGCTTGGAGGCTTTACCGTAAGGCTTGATGAAACATTTCAAAATACTCGAATTATTAAATCATATTGCAGGGAAGAATATGAAATTTCTCGAGCGAATAGAATTATCGATAGGTTCTTAGAGCTTTACAAGAAAGGAGCCTATGTTGAATCCGCGTCATCTCCTATTATGGAAACTTTAGGGGGAATAGCTATTGCAACTATTATTTGGTATGGTGGTTTAGAGGTAATCTCAGGGCACACTACTCCGGGTGCATTCTTTTCTTTTGTGGCAGCACTTTTAATGGCATACCGGCCTTTAAAGGCAATTTCACAGCTCAATACATCCTTACAAGAGGGGCTTGCCGCATGTAAAAGGTTATTCACCATGCTTGATGAAGAACCGACTATATATGATGACATCACCTTGCCGGAAGCTAAATTTAAAAGCTATAATATCGAATTTAAGAATGTCTTCTTTTCTTATAAAAATGATATAAAAATCCTTGATGGGGTAAATATGTTTATTCCACAGGAAAAAACCATCGCTTTGGTCGGTACTTCAGGAAGCGGAAAAACTACTATTTTAAATCTGCTGCAACGTTTATATGACCCGAATTACGGTGAGATCTTAATTGACGGGAAAGATATCTCTAAGATCAGGATTAGATCACTAAGGGATTCTATGGCGCTAGTCAGCCAGGAAGTTGCGCTTTTTGACGATACTATTAGAGAAAATATAAGGTACGGTAAGTTAAATGCAACCGAAGAAGAGATTACAGATGCGGCTCTTGCAGCTGCGGCTCATGATTTTATAATCAATTTGCCTGAGGGATATGATACGCAAATCGGACAAAACGGGGTGAAATTATCAGGCGGGCAGCGGCAGAGGATTGCAATTGCAAGAGCAATTTTAAAAAATGCTCCTATACTGCTTATGGATGAAGCAACTTCAGCACTGGATGCAATATCGGAAAAACAAGTGCAAATGGCTTTGGAGTATTTGAAAAAAGGGAGAACTACTATAGTAATTGCACATAGGTTATCGACCATAGAATCAGCTGATATAATTTATGTTATTTCCGAAGGAAAAGTATCGGAATTCGGAAGCCATGAAGAGCTTTTAAGTTTGGGCAAAGAATATGCGCATCTCTATGAAGAGTATAAAAGTGACGGTAAGTAATGCTTACCTGCAACAACTTATCCTTAAACAGAGGCAATAAAAATATTTTTTCTAATCTCGGCTTTTCTTTACAGAACGGGGCTTGCCTTATTGTTAAAGGAAGCAACGGCAGCGGTAAAACTTCTTTGCTTAAAACCATAGCAACCATACTTAAACCTCAAAAAGGTGAAATATTTTTTAATGAAATTAATATTGAATCAGCACTTGATGAATATTGCTACCTTACCGAATATATAGGTCATGAAGAAGCTTTGGATGAAGACTTAACCATATTGGAAAATCTGAAATTCTGGGCGGAAATTTATAATACAGGGTTAATTATTACTGCCGCAATTAGAACTTTTGCATTGGAGGAAGCCGCGGACTTACCGGTAAAGAAGATTTCTAAAGGGATGAAAAGAAAAGTTATATTGAGTAAATTATTACTTAGCCATGCTAAAATTTGGCTTTTAGATGAGCCGTTAGTAAATTTAGACAGTTTAGGTATAGAAACATTACATAACATAATTTCCGCTAAATGTTCACAAGGCGGAATTGTTATAATTTCCACCAACCAGGAAACCAAATTAAAAACACCGTTAACTTTGGAAATTGAGGATTATAAATATGAGTCGAATAGCTCATCAGATGAGGCCTAGTGATTTTAAGGTTTTTAAACTAATTTTTAAAAGGCAGTGGTTGTTAAGTGTTAGGAATTTTAATGAGCTTATCTATCCTCTATTTTATTTCTTAATCGCGGTAATTACTTTTAAAATTGCAATCGGGGCGGCTAAAGCGACGCTTGAAGTAAACATTGGAATGATATTCGTAATTAACATTTTTGTGTTAATCTTAACCCATGAGGCTTTAATTTCGAAAGATTATAAGCTTGGGTTCTTGGAGCAGTTTTACTTAATCGGAGCAGAATTTGCGCTAATTATACTCGCAAAATATTTGGCTCAACTTGCACTTTATGTTTTAATCTCCGCATGTTTGATTCCGCTGGTTTTATTTTTAACCGGGGTGGCGGTTGAATATTGGCATATAGCGCTGCTATCACAAGTGCTGTTAAGCGCGGTCGTATTGCTTTTTTTATTGTTATCGAGTGCTATGCTGCTCGGGAGTAAAGCTAATGCATTGCTTTCCGTTATTGTACTGGTTTTCACCTTCCCGGGCTTAATATTTGCGACACTCGGGATAAATAACCACGGTTACTTATGGCTATTGGGTGCACTCGTTTTGTTTTTTATGCCGATAATTATTGTTGTTTCAAAGTACTTGGTGTTAATCGCGCTTGAGGATAAGGGGTAGGGTTAAGCGGTTAAATGTTCTTTGTATTAACCTAATATTAATTATATTTTGTTATTATAATGTAAAGATAATAAATATGGCATACATATGAAAAATGATAATAAAGAAATGAAAGGACGAATTAAATCACCGTTTAAAGAAATAAAACCTATACCGCCAAAGAGTATTACTCCGCAAGAAGAGCTATTAACTTTTGATCCGGGATATGTAGATAATATCAAAATTTTACGTAACGGAGCCAATGAAGATAAAATAGATTTTAAGGAAGTTTATTGGGCAGTTCGCGGTATGTTAGAGCATGCTGTACATGAATTTAATAATAAAAAAGGTTTTATTCAAATTGATTTTGCTGAGGTTGGTGGAAAGTTAGGCAAGTCAAGAAGTAATGATGCAAATAGATATAGATATGCATATAATTATATGAGAAATAATGATTTATGCCTAACAACAGCTAAAGATATTTTAAATGCCGCAGTGCAATCAATTTTTCATGAACGGGAATTGAAAATTAATTGCGAATATGACTTCGATAAACCAGGTAATACAGTATATGGTTTAGAGCTTATAAGTGAAAATGGAAGAATTATCAAAGAGCCTGTATTTTCAAAAGATGATTTGATGCAAAAAATACAACAAATTACTAAAATTAATTATTTACTGGATCAGATAGAAAAGCACGAAGCAGCAATAGGTAATTGTATTAAAGATATTAAAAATGTTATAGGCGATAACCGTAAAAAATCACCGCAGGCGCTGGTGAGCGGCATAAGGGAAATTGCCGAGAAATATGCTAAAGAGCAGCAAGTAACTCCACAAGAGATGGAAGAGATTTATAACAAGGCCGCACAAATTTCAAAGAATGCTATAAAGATGGATGCGAGCGTAAATAATATTGTAATAAGATTAATGGATAATATTAAGGATCTGGTTTGCTCTATTTTCGGTAAGAGTGCCGAGCAAAAAGTTGATAAAGTGTTCGCCGAATTGAAACAGGAACTGAAGGGTAAGCAGCCGGAAGAGCAATCCAAGGGTAGCGGGCGAGGTTAATTGTAGGAAAGAATAATTTTAAATTAAGGGGGCCTTTAGTTTCATCCGTTACCTATGTCTGGGTTTGCGGTAACTGAGGTTATACTGCAAATACCCATATACAAAATAATATTATTTTCCTTCGTAGTGAGGCCGGTTGAAATCTAACATTTTATATAGTGAATTAAGTTGAACATCTAACGCGTTTATTCAAATATAATAAGTTAAGTTTAATATGACTATATAGTCTACAACTGAAAAATCAGATAATAAGAATAGTAAGAAGCAAGCGCCTAGCCGCCACTTATGGCGCATGCGCTTTATCAATGACTATGTCATTTATACGTAAATTTAGTTTTTTATAGTTCAACTATTGCTCCCTATATGTAGGTTATTCAACTTAATTTACTATATCTTTTTATATGGATAGCTAATTACTTGCTTAGCTTACTCAATAACTAAGCATAAATTAAATTTTTGCAATACCGGCAATCTTTTCTTTGTTTAAACTTAAATCATGCAAATTATAACTATCTAATTCTTTAAGAAAATTACTAATGGCTTTATTAAATATATGTTTTAACCCGCAAGTAGGAGAAATAATACAGGAATTGGTAGGTAAAAAACATTCCACTAATGCAAAGTCAGGCTCAGTTGCCCTTACAACAGCGCCTAGGTTAATTTCTTTAGGCTTAAAAGCCAGGCGTAAACCCCCTCCCTTACCTCTTATTGCTTCAACAAATCCGGCTTTTACTAATGTATTTACTACTTTAACTAAATGATTTTTAGATATGTTATATATTTTTGCTATCTGATCTATTGTACTTAAGCTTTCATTATTTGCAGTTAAATGCATTAATATTCTGAAAGCATAATCAGTGTGAAGAGTTAATCGCATAACAAATTTTTAAAAACTATTGTTTAATAAACTAAATATGTTAGATTATTTTATAAGAAGTATTTTAGAGGCAACTTTAAAATTTGTAAAGTAATTATGACAGATAAACCGGAACTGGCTTCTAATTTTTGTAATAATGTTGGATTATCGTTAGGTATTACGGAGCCTATAATTGAGAATTTGGTGCATAGCTTTTATATTAAAGTAAGAGAAGATGAGCTTATTGCGCCTATTTTTGATAATGTTATTGAAGGTAGTTGGGATGAGCATTTGTCTCGTATGTGTGACTTTTGGTCGTCTATTGTGCTCTCTACAGGCCGGTATAAAGGTCAACCTCTTTTAAAGCACATAAATATCCCTAATTTACATAAAGAGCATTTCTTGCGTTGGTTATCCATATTTGAAGAAAATGCATATAATACCTGCTCAAAAGAAATCGCTGATTTTTTTATAGACCGTGCACGAAAAATTGCTCAGAGCCTGATGCTGGGTATAAAATTTTATAATAAGGAATTAAAAATAAGGAATTAAATCTATAAGAGCTATATTATGAAAATCGATAAACCGAATTTAACACTTCATCATAAACCGAATGACTTATCTGATAGATTCGCTATGATTATGTGTAAGTTTTTACGTTGGATAGCCGACACTTTTTTCCAAAAAAGATACGGCCATAGAGCTGTAGTACTGGAAACCGTAGCTGCTGTACCAGGAATGGTAGGAGGTTTGTTAATTCATTTAAAATGCTTACGCAAACAGTGTCCTGATAACGGATGGATAAAAATGCTGCTTGATGAGGCTGAGAATGAACGCATACATCTAATGGCCTTTCTGGAAATTGCAAAACCAAATTGGTTGGAGCGTATGGTAATACTGCTCGTGCAAGGTATTTTCTTTAATGCATTCTTCTTATTATATTTAATTTCACCGAAAACAGCTCATAGATTAATAGGATATTTTGAAGAAGAGGCTATCATTAGCTACACAAGTTATTTAGAGGAGATTGATAACGGGCGTATCAAAAATACCCCGGCTACAAACACTGCTATAGAATATTGGAAACTACCCAGTAATGCAACTTTACGTGATGTAGTAGTTGCAGTGCGTAATGATGAAGCGGAGCATAGAGATGTAAATCATGAGTTTGCTAATCTACTAACTAAGTAGTAATAACCTCAATTCGGCATAACGGCATGTTAAAGCAATGCTTATCCAAATAATAAAGAAAGTAATATCATAGGTAAATATAGGTGCAGGTTAAAAGTAAACACTAATTTAAAATCATAAAAGCCCTATTGCTCATCTCACCACTTGAGCAATATTATTACTATCAAATTGCTTAATTACCTCTCCTATTAATTAGGGATAAGATCCTCCTATTTTAGGGGGGAGGAACGCGCACTACTATTATTAATTTATGCCTTCCTTCCCTATCTATAGTAAATTAAGTTGAATATCTAACGCTGTTATCCAAATACAATAAGTTAAGTTTAATATGACTATATAGCCTACAACTGAAAAATCAGATAATAAGAATAGTAAGAAGCACGCGCCTAGCCGCCATTTATGGCGCGTGCGCTTTATAAATGGCTATGTCATTTATACGTAAACTTAGTTTATTTTTTATAGTTCAACTATGTTCAATATATATAGCATATTCAAATTAATACACTATATAGCTAATAAGCTATTAATTGAGATTAAAATAAAAGCGGGTCAGGGGGTGGCAGAGCGCCTTAGGGAGCGAAGACACGCTATTTTCAGAATTCTTTGAATTTACTCATATAGCAATATTTATTCTCAACATATGTGAAAATAGCTATATCTATCTATCCTTCTTCAGAATAAAAGCTAAAATTTTAGCAGCCGTTATATAAGCTTCCGCAGGGAGATAATCATTAAACCTAAGAGTATCAGAAATAATTTCTGATTGCTTATCAGAGTCCATATTAATCCCGCTTTCTTTTGCTTTCTTTAAAATTGCTTTTACTATCTCATCCTTGTGAATTAAGTCGGATTTTGAAGTTATGCCTTCGTTAGCAGCATATTTTAAAGTGATCGTGATAAGTGCCTTTAATTCTTCTTTATTTGCCTGCACAACTATTCCCGCTCTTCAATCCATGCTGCTTGAATTGCTTCCAACACTTTTTCATTGCATTTATTGGGATCATCATTAAAGCGCGGAAGAGATATTACCCAACTTTTTAAGTCGGTGAATCTAATATTAATAATATCAGCTTCCGGGTAACGCTCTTCAAGTTCAATTGCAATATCGTAAACATCAAGCCATTTCATACTAAAAAAACCGCTAGTTAACTTTGCCGAAGAATTTCATAAACTCACCGTCGGGCGATAAAATGAGCTTAGTGTTATCTTTATTAATCGACTTTTTATAAGCTTGCAGAGTTCTATAGAATTCATAAAATTGCGGGTCACGGCTAAAACTTGATGAGAAAGCTTTAATGGCTTCTCCATCGCCTTCACCACGCAGCATTTGAGCTTTCTTTTGTGCTTCCGCTAAGATAATTTTCTTCTCTTTATCAGCGGTAGCTCTAATGATTTGTGCCTGCTCATCACCTTGTGCTCTAATTTCTTTAGCTTCTTTCAAACGGTCGGTTTTCATACGTTGATATACGGCCTCGCGGCTTTTTTCAGGGAGATCTGCTCTCATTATCCTTACATCGACCATTTCAACTCCTAAACTGTTTGCTTCCGTATTCACCAGGTCACAAATTTTTTTCATGAGCTCAGGTCTTTGCGGGCTAAGCAAAGCTTTAAAAGGAACGCTACCTAATACCTGCCTAAGGTTAGAATCTAAAATTGATGAAAGTCTGGATTTTAATTTCTCCTCGGTTTGTACTGTTTGATAAAATGTAAGGGCTTCTTTTATTCTATATTTGCCGAAAGAATCAACACGCATATTTTTTTGATCGGAAGCAATAACTTCAGTCGGTTCAGATTTTAAATTTTGAATCCTTTTGTCAAAAAAGAACACATTTTGAATAAAAGGTATTTTAAATTTAAGCCCCGGTGTATCAATTTGCTTAATCGGTTCACCAAATTGAATTACTAAAGCAACTTGCCTTTGATCAACAATGAATGCAGAGTTGAATATAGCTAACAGAGCCGCAAATACTATAATTATTAATGTTAAACTAAAATAATTCTTTGTCATATTAACCCCTATTTCTTTTCGCTATTATTGTTATTTTTCAGTAATTCATTAAGAGGAAGATAAGGCACGGTTCCGCTGGAAGCTTTGCCGTCCATAATAATCTTATCCATTCCTGAAAGTATTTCTTCCATGGTTTCCAGATACATTCTCTTACGGGTTACATCTTTTGCTTTTTGGTATTCGTTATAGATTGAGTTAAACCTACTTGATTCACCTTGAGCGCTGGCTATAACCTGCTGTTTATAACCTTCCGCCTCCTGGAGGAATTTTTCGGCTTCACCTCTTGCTCTAGGTAGCATCGAATTCCTATAAGCCAAAGCTTCATTGATAAGTTTTTCCTTATCAGCTTTTGCTGATTGGACATCACGGTAAGAATCAATAACTTCAAGTGGCGGTTGTACCCTCAGTAATTGTAATCTTTCAATGTGCACGCCCATTTTGTAGTTATTTAACATTTCTTGTAACAGTTGCTTAGCTTTCTGTTCAATTTTAAAACGTTCCTGCGCTAAAGCATCGGAAATTTTATGTATACCGATTACTTCACGTATCGCGCTTTCCGCACAACTTTTAACCGTGTTTTCATTAGGCAGATCTCTTAAATTAAATAAGAAATTTTTTGCATCTTTTACTTTCCATTGCACGTCAAAGTTTATATCAACTATATTCTCGTCACCTGTTAACATTTGACTTTCTTCAGGACGATTTTCAATATTTTGATCCGCAACGTCATTAGGCTTAGAACCGAATAGCCTTGAAGTACCATAGTTTTGCGGCGAATTTGAACGGAAGCCAATAATTTCACGATTAATTCGTGTAGTACTTACTTTCACGATAGTCTCTATAGGAGAAGGAAATTTATAATTTAAACCCGGAATCGAAGTTCTATTATATTTCCCTAGTCTCAAAACTACACCTTCCTCATCCGGCTGCACGGTGTAAAAGCCGGTTGAAAGCCAGGAAAGTAGCCCGATGAGCAATGCAATTATAATGATTTTACTTGAAGGTAAGGAGAAATTTGAGCCGCTGAAATTGCTGTTTCCTCCGCCTCCCGAAGGTTTTTTCTTAGCCTGGAGAAAATCTACGATTTTTTCTTGGCTTTTGCGGATTATTTCATCCAAATCATCATTATTATCTGGTTTTTTATTTCGGTTGGAGCTATCATCCCAAGGATTGCGAAAGTCTGACATATTGTTGTTGCCTAGTATTCAATTTTCCATATAGGTATCAACTATATCGAACTTCAACGCTTATGGCAAGAGTATGTCTATGATTACAGAAAAACAAATTATCGGATCGTTAGTTAATATTATTGATCCTGAGGCGGGAAAGCCAGTTACCGACTTTATTCCAAGAGTGGTAATAAGAGATAATTCGGTATTTTTTACCCTTGAATACAGTGCATTGAAAACTCCGGAACAAATCAAAGCTAAAGAGCAATTGAGAGACTTATGCGAACAGGAAGTAAAAAAAATTAAAGGGGTAGGGGACGTGAAGGTAACCGTGAGTTCTACTAAAGAAGATCCGAAAGTAAGTAAAAAATCACCCATAATGGGAGTAAAGAAAATAATATTAGTTGCTTCGGGAAAAGGAGGGGTTGGTAAATCTACTGTTGCCTGCAACTTAGCGGTTGCTTTAAGCAAGAGCGGAAAGAGAACGGCATTGGTTGATGCTGATATTTACGGTCCTTCTATGCCTAAGATGTTCGGTATCGCCGAAAAACCTGAATTGATAAATAATTTAATGATCCCGCTTGAAAAATTCGGCGTAAAGTTAATGTCAATGGGATTTCTGGTCAATCCCGATGCAGCAGCCGTGTGGCGTGGACCTATGGTAACCAAGGCTTTATTTCAGTTGATGAGAATGACTAATTGGGCATTTGATGATAGAGAAGTGGATGTAATGGTGATTGATACCCCCCCCGGAACTGGGGATGTGCATTTAAGTTTAGCGGAAAATTATATTATCGACGGTACCGTTTTAGTCTCTACTCCTCAAGAAGTGGCTCTCGCAGATGTGAGAAAAGCTTATGACATGTTTAATAAGCTTCACATTCCCGTGCTTGGAGTAGTTGAAAATATGAGCTATTTTGAGGATGAAAAGTCTAAAAATATTACTTATATTTTCGGTCGAAACGGGATGAAGAATTTTGCTCAAAAAGCAGGTATTAACTTTTTGGGCGAGATCCCGCTTAATCCTAAAATTGCTTCCTCCTCCGATCATGGCATACCGATTGCTCTAAACGATGATTATAAAAGTATTGCTAGCCTCTTCCGCGAGATTGCGAAGAAGGTTTGTTGATAATTCCTTCCATATTATTTTTTTTTGGTAGCAATATGTTTGCATATAATTCGGAATCTTTAAAAAGTTCAGAAGCATAATCTAAAGGGGTTTGTCCTGTGTTATCCTTTTTTATTAGGGCTTTAGGATATTGATTGCAAACATATTCTATAAAGTTACAGGTACTCCAAAAATTAAACTTGCTGGAAGTTTTTACAGCACTATGTAATGGATAAGAATTAGTTTTAGATGAAGGTACTGAGCAGAGGGCACCAAAATCTACAAGTGCCATAACTATATCCAATCTTCCGCTTTGAGCGGCAACTTCAGTTAATGCTTCTCCATTGAGTTGTTCGTTTACACAGTCTTTTATGGACTCGCCGGCTTCATAAATTGAATCAAAAAATTCATCCCAATTATCTTCTCTTTGACAGCTCCTTGCTACTCTAAAGAATTGACCTAAATTTTTGGTAATATCGTATTCTTTCTGGTTGCTTACCCTTCTTAATAAAGCAGAGATGGCAATAAATTTTTTTTCATTTGCAGCTTCTACATGTTTGGATAGAGCTTCAGGAGTATTGCTTAAAATTGTAGTTTCTTCAACTATCTTTTTTAGTAAAATTTCAATTAGTTCTAAATTACTATTTTTATTATTTATTTTTACATTATTTATTACACAAGCCATTAATAAATTAAGGCCATAATTTTTGAAACTCGGAGAGTGTGGATCTAAGGTGCTCATGTAATATGTAATATTTACTTTGCCATCTCCTATTTCAGTTTTTCCTTCTTTTAAGGCATCTAGTAGAGTCTTGTATCTTCTCTCATCAAGGGTTCTTAAAGTAACCCCTAAGAAATTTCCAACTCTAGTAAAGGCACTTTCTTGCCTATAGCCACCATTTTGCCCATGTTTTAATGAGTGATTCTCTCGGGTAATAACTTTAACGGTGCCTTCTTGTAAACCACTTTTTTCTTCATCTTCAAATCTATGTGCACGAAGCCTCATTTTATTTTCTCATTTAATATTATGGTTGAAAATTATTTATAGAAAAAACGGCCTACTTGTTGTGGGTAAGCCGTTGTTTTATGTTACTCAGTTAGATTGAGCGGGCTTGTTGGGTGGTTGTTGATTGACTAACTTGCTCAACATAATTTTGCATTTTTTCAAATAGAGGTGAAGCCCTGAGCTTACCGGCCGCATAATAAAGCGGAGTCTTATTGCTTTCATCCTTGTGTTCTAAAGCCTCAGGATATTTTTCAAATAATTTTCCGGCAACTTCCTGCTGACCGGAAGCAATCGCTAAGTGTAAAGGCAACCTGTTGTATTTATTGGCAATGTCGCATTTCGCATTTAAGCCGATTAATTTTTCTGCTATATTGGTTCTACTTGTACTTAAAGCAAGATGAAGTAAGGTTTGGCCATTTTCCAGAGTATTTAAATCATTTTTTATAGCATTGCTCGGCTGCTCAAGGGTGCTTAGCACTTGATCCCATTTGTTGCACATAGCAAGTGCAAAAAGTGAAGGCATTGCCGTAGCGCTTGAAGCTGATAAGTTTTTAATCAATGCGCTTAATGCAGCTGTTTGGTTCGTTTCAATTGCAAGGGTGAGAAGATTAGTAGTCTTTTTCTCTCCGTTATATTCAACTTCGAATTGTTTGTTAATTTGTGCTGAATTTAAAGAATTAATGTAATCCGTTATGGTCCAATTTTTAATTTCACTATCATTGCGGATAAAACTTGCCCAAAGGTCTATAAATCTTTCAGCTGTTAAATTCTTTGAAGCTAACTTTGTATATTGAGCTGCCCACCAAGCGGAAGACTCCGGTTCTGCACCACCGCTAATAACTTTTAAATTATGAGTTACATCACCGACTTTAAAAGATCTTTCTAAGAGTTGTTCTTGTTTCATGCTTTATCCTTTATAAAATTTCAGATTTAGGAGATCATAAAATTAATAGCAAGTAAAGTATATTAAACTGATAATAATAATATTTTTAACTTGCTGATTTTTATACTTTTGTACCTTTTTAGTTTAGCTATTGAAATATAAAGTTTTTATGATCTGAAATTAACAATGCTATTTTCTGTTGAATAAGCCTTTTGCATTAGCTTTTCATAAAGTTCCCAGATTTTAGGGCTTCCGAAGGAAAAAATTTTTTCGCATGAAGGGGGTTTATCCAGGGTATCTTTTTTAACTTTAGAGGAAATGCTGGATTCGGTAAATCCAGAAACAATTTTTTCAACCTCGGGGCTATCTTTGCTACCCATTATCATAACTGGTGTATTGCCGAAATTATCCTTGGACTCTAGCATCAAAGGGAATTTATCCAGTAAGTAATAGAAGGTTTCTTTATCGTCTGCAAGAAGAGCAGCTATATGCAAAGAATTTTGCTCTTTATCATTTGTAATGCTGCAATCTGCACCCATCTCAACCAAAGCCTTAACCACTTCCAGTGGAGCATGGGCGGTAGCTAAATGCAGCAAGCAATGGCCTTTAAGTTTCTTATTAATATACTTTTCAATTTCTTTAGGCTGCTTTTTTAAAAATGATAAAAATTTATCCCAATCGTTCTTTTTCGCATAGCGAAATAACTCATTTAAAGCTATTTTTTCCGAATATAAATCAGGCTCTGTTTTTTTGAATAACAGAATCGACATGTCTTTGCCATATACCCTTCTTCTTGAAAGAGCAGATTTCATATGAGTATCACTATAGTTTATTTGAAACTTATCAAAAAGAATGTTTACTATATTTGTTTGATTGGTTTCGATCGCGATTTGTAGGAGGTCTTTCTTTTCGACTATGCTATCTTCTACTTGATTGCTTTCAAAGGCAAGTTGTAATTTATTCACATTCGCCTCCTGCTTCGCTTTTTCATCAGGTAGATCGGATTCAAATGTAAAGATCAATTCATCTATATCTTCATCAATCTTTTCTTCTTTTAGATCTGGTTTATCCTTAGCGTTAGCTTTCTGCATAATAACGTTAAAAACACGATTAATCGACATATGATTGAGTTTTTCAATATAACTCACCTTATCAATACCTGCGATTACAGTGCTCCCTAATAAGAAAGCTTTCCAAATTTCAAAGAATTTAGCTTTAGTAAGATAATCCTCGGAATCCGATTTCCTTTCTGACTCACAGCTTAAAACTACAATTTCGTATCGCCTGTTTTCAAATATAACGTTAGCTTGATGAATCACGCCTCTTACCCCTTTTTTAATTGCGTTAATATTAATTAGAAACACTAAACTATTCTAAAGTAAAGTGGGTTAACCTTAAAAATAAATGCTACGTTAATATTTAGTATTTTATAACAATTATGATTGTATGGTAGGTAGTAAGTTAATGTATTTTAATACATTAATAGTATTCTTAATAAGAAAGATAAAAAATGACTATCATATAATATTATATCTTTACATTAATAAAGAGTTGGATTATAAGTATCTCAAAATAATTTAAGAATAATTTGAAACAATGAGTGTAAAAATTAGATTATCCAGATCAGGCGCTAAAAAGAGACCTTATTATAGAATTGTAGTTGCGGATGCTCGCTCGCCGAGAGACGGTAAGTTTATTGAGAAAATCGGCAGTTATAATCCGCTGCTTGCTAAAGATAACGAGCAAAGAGTTGTTATTAATCAGGAAAGAGCTAAACACTGGCTTTCCGTTGGTGCGCAAGCTACTGATAGAGTAGAGAAATTTTTACTTAATTTTGGTTTATTAGCAGGCAAAAAAGAGAAAGTAGCTAATAAATAAATTATTTAACGAGCTTAAGGTTTAATAAAAGGTCCTAAAATGTCGATTCAACGCGCTAAAAACGATTACGATATCTGTGTGGGAGTTATTACTTCGGTAAATGGAGTAAAAGGGTACGTAAAAATTAGAAGTTTTACTGACAATCCAAAGGATCTGGCTAACTTTAAAAAGTTATTTGATGAAAGCAATAAAGAGTATCAAATAAATATTATAACTCTTAAAAAAGATTATATAATTGCGGGTATTGAAGGCATCGCTTCAAGGAATGATGCTGAAAAATTAAGAAACACCAGGCTTTATATTAAAAGATCAGAATTACCGTCCGCAGGCAGCAATGAATTTTATCATGCAGACCTTATGGGCTTAGATGCTAAATTAAAAAACGGTACTAATTTCGGCGTAGTTAAAGGCGTGGTTAATTTCGGCGCCGGAGATATTTTAGAGATTTATGATTTAAACTCGGAAAAAACTATTTACTATCCGTTTACTAAGCAATTCGTACCGGAAATTAACTTAGATAAAAGACATATTTTACTTGAGCCGTTAGAAGAAGTTCTTGCAGCTTCAGAATAGGGAGAGCTTATCTGCCGTGTGGAAAGTTTCTATTCTCACTCTCTTTCCGGGAATCTATCCGGGTGCGCTTAATTCATCAATTATCGGTAATGCTCTAGAAGCAGGAATTTGGGGTCTCGATGTTTATAATATTCGGGATTTTGCTCATGATAAGCATAAAACCGTAGATGATACCACCTACGGCGGTGGAGCAGGGTTAGTCATCAAACCTGATATAATGGGTGCTGCAATTGATTCATGTTTTATAAGCAATAATAAACCTATTTATTACCTTACGCCTCGAGGTAAAGTTTTTAATCAAAAGATTGCTAAAGAAATTATAAGTGAACATTCTTCAGGTATTAATATTATCTGCGGCAGGTATGAAGGGATTGACGAAAGAATATTTACGGAGTATAACATTGCCGAGATAAGTATGGGCGACTATGTTGTCTCATCCGGTGATATTGCTTTATTTCCACTAATAGATTGTTGTGTAAGGTTGTTGCCGGGTGTACTGGAAAAGAGCGAAGCTTTAGATAATGAAAGTTTTGGTGCAGGAAAGTTTGAAAACCTTTTAGAGTACCCTCACTTTACAAAGCCAAGTAATTGGCGCGGCCATGAAGTTCCGGATGTTTTACTTTCGGGTAATCATCAGGAAATTGAAAAATGGCGCCTAAAGCAAGCTGAAATAAAAACTAAAAATGCACGTTCCGATTTATGGAACCAATACATTAAAGGAGAAAAGAAATGAACTTACTTCAACAATATGAATCTCAAAAGATTCAAGCCTTAGTTGCAGGCAAAACTATTCCGGAATTTAGATCCGGTGACACTTTAAAAGTTTATGTTAAAATAGTGGAAGGTGCGACAGAAAGAATACAAGCATTCGAAGGGGTTTGTATACATATTAAAAACAGAGGAATCGCTTCCGGCTTCACTTTAAGAAAAATCAGTAACGGTGAAGGCGTAGAAAGAAAATTTAAATTATACTCTCCGCGTCTCGATAAAATTGAAGTAGTGAGAAAAGGTAAAGTAAGAAGAGCGAAACTTTACTACATGAGAGACTTAAGAGGTAAAGCTGCAAGGATTAAAGAAAGAAAAGACAAGCCGTCTTCTGCGGCTAAATAGTTACCCGTAAAAACAACCGATGTTTTAACTTTTACTTTATTGGTAACCGATAATAGCGCATATTATAATTTATTTATGGTATGCGCTTTTTAGTTGATTATAGATATAGTAATACTTAAGTTTAATATAGCTAATAGCCTATGAATTGAGATTAGAATGAATTCATGTGGGGCGGAGCGGCTACCGGTAAGCGAAGACACGTTATTTTCAGAATTCTTCGCATTCACTCTTATAGCAATATTTATTCTAAACTTATAATAAATTAAGTTATAAATCATACAATAACATTTATTTAACCCTGGTGCTTTATAACAAAGTAAAGATACATAAAAATTACTTGGAATCTTTATGAGCGCTGCCCCTCTAAGAGGCGAAGGGAATGCTGCTATTAATTTAATAAAGTTGAATTTTTATTTAAATAAATTATGTAAGTTATTAAACTTAATTTAATATGACTGTATAGCCTGTAACTGAGAAATCAGATAATAAGAATAGTAAGAAGCACGCGCCTCGCCGCCATTTATGGCGCGTGCTCGTATAAATGGCTATGTCATTTATACGTAAACTTATTTTCTTCTTTTATAGTTCAACTATGCTCCATGTATGTAGTATATTCAACTTAATTCACTATAACTTTAGCCTGTGTGCTATATGCTGTTCCGAATAAAGGTGGAAGGGTGAGCTATACGTAAGAGAATTATTTTTATATCTTAACTTTGAGTATTTGTTAACCGGCAATTAGAATTAGTTTAATCACTTGGGGCGCAAGGATATGAGTGTTTAAATAAATTTCTTAGGGTTATTGATATTATCTATGAATAAAAGCATTTATATGGTAAAACAAGCGAAATATTAATAAATTATCTAATTATAGGGGTTTAAAATTAAGTATATCAACCTGCTTTATATAACCTGTATAGCTATATTATTTGTGCTGTTCGTAATTCTTGCGCCTTTTATTGCAATAATATCAACTATTCTTGCGGGTACAAATTCATCAGATAACTTTGAGTTTTGTATGAACATTACTATAGTTGTTTCGCTAATAATATTGATTAGTTTGATTATATCCGTAATTTTCTTCAAAATAAAAGAGTATCTCGGGTCAATTCTGTATAGCCTTAGCTTCTTCTTTGGTGCATGTACTATAACGTTTACAGTTTTGGAGTTTATGAGGTAAATAACGATCGTATCTTCTATAGCCTTAAAAATCTGTTGTTTAAATAGCCTTGGTTCTTTGCTATAAAAGGTTATTACTTAATTTATTTATACTTTGAGATGTTTTTAAGAAGTGCTCTGGTTGTTAGCCTTACTACCTTTATCAGCCGGTTTTTCGGATATATCAGAGATGTAATACTTGCCGCTCAACTGGGGGCTGGAATATATAACGATATATTTATAATAATATTCAGAATACCAAATTTTTTTCGTACCATTTTTGGTGAAGGCGCCTTCAGTGCTTCTTTTATTCCTCTTTATTCAGGTATTCTGGAAACCGAAGGTAAATGTGAAGCTCAAAAGTTTGCATCCCGAATTCAAGGGTTCTTGCTTATTGCATTAATGATTTTTTGCGGGCTCATATTTATCTTTATGCCGGAGTTAATAAAGTTCACGGCGCCCGGGCTTGGGGGTAGTGAAAATATCAATCTTGCCGTATCATTATCGCGGGTGAGCATCAGCTATTTGGCTTTGATTTCCTTTGTTGCATTTTACGGCGGTATTTTAAACAGCAGGGGGAAGTATTTTGCTTTTGCAGCAGCGCCCGTTATTTTGAATTTAGTGCTTATATTTTTTGCGCTTAAGGGAAATTCTCAAGTAGAAAAATTACATTGGTTATCTTATGGAATAGTAGTAGCCGGAGTTGCAGAATTAATTTGGATGATATTTTTCCTCTATAAAGAAAGGTGCTTGGTAAGGTTTACTAAACTTAAAATAACTGAAGATATTCGTACTATGGCGCGAAGAATAGTGCCCGGTATAATAGGTTCAGGGGTTGCACAAATTAATGTGCTGGTTGATACCGTGATTGCTTCATTTATCCCAAGTGCACTTTCTTATTTATATTATGCGGATAGAATTAACCAACTTCCGCTTGCTTTGATCGGCACAACCATGGGGATAGTGATGCTGCCTATGCTTGCTAAAGCTTTTAAAAGAGGAGATGTTGAAGAAGGAATAAGGCTACAAAATCAAGCGATAAGCTTTCTGCTGTTTATTTCGGTTCCCGCATCATTTGCACTCTTCATACTTGCTTTTGAACTAGTGGAAGTTTTATTTGAAAGAAATGCGTTCACAAGCCTTGCTACAAATGAAACAGCTAAAGCACTGATGGCCTTTTCATTAGGGCTTCCTGCTTATAGTTTGGTTAAAATTTTCGTTGCTAACTATCACGCCGGGGGAGACACGAAAACCCCAGTAAAAATTGCTTTTATATGTGTGATAAGTAACGCTTTATTTAGTATTATTCTGCTTCAGTATCTAAAACATGTCGGGATTGCTTTAGCTTCTTCGATTTCAGCATGGATAAACATCTCGCTACTATGGCTATTGCTTAATAAAAACGGTAAATTCAAACTGGTTTTTGGCATGAGTTCTAAAATTATTAAATATATTGTATCTGCGATAATAATGACGATATCTATATACCTGCTCAAAAGATTTACGGTTAACTTTAAACCCTATGTATCGCTTAGTATATTAATTGTGCTTGGCAGCTTAGTTTATTTAGTAAGCGCAATAATTACTAAGGCAACTTCATTACGAGAAATTAAAGGCTACTTAAAGAGGTGATTTATAAATTAATACCCTAAATATTTCACCATATTAATCAATGGCTTAATATTTGTTTAACAAGGTTGTGTTATAATAATAGTTAATATAACAAATGTTAAATAAATAATTACATGAGTGAATTAAAAAACTGGAAAAGTATTTCAAAAGAGCAACTTTTTACTGAAGCTTTAGAAAGAGGATTTGCTGAAGAAGCAAATGAATTTCTTAACTATTTTGATACGGTTAGCATATATGATGCAGTAGATGGTAATTATTTTAATGTGATGAAATATCTTATAGAGCATGATGTTGAAATTCATGAAGATACATTAAATTTTGCTGTTCAGTTGGAAAATTTAGAAGCATTAAAGATTTTGCTTGAGCATGGTGTTAAGGCCGGGGGCTATGAGGTGGATCTCGCCATTTCAATAGGAAATATAGAAATATTAAAGCTTCTGCTGAAATATGGAGCTGAGATAAGTGAATATGCGGTAAATGAAGTAGTTTCGGATGGAAATTTGGAAGTATTAAAACTTCTGCTTGAACATGGAGCTGAGATTAGCGACTCCCACATAGAAACCGCAATTTCAGGCGGGCACTTGGAGGTAATAAAGCTTCTGCTTGAGCATGGGGGTAAGGTTAGTGAGCGTGCAGTAAGTAATGCAATTTTAGGCGGGCATTTAGAAATATTGAAGTTTCTGCTTGAGCATGGAGCTGAGATTGGCGCCTCCAAGGTGGAAACTGCAATTTTGAGCGGGCATTTAGAAATATTGAAATTTCTGCTTGAACACGGAGCTGAGATTACGGGTAATGGAATAGAGCTTGCAGCGGTAGTCGGTCATTTGGAAGTAATAAAGTTTCTGCTTGAACATGGGGATAAGGTTAGTGAGCATGCAGTAACTAATGCAATTTTAGGCGGGCATTTAGAGGTATTAAAGTTTCTGCTTAAGCATGGGGGTAAGATTAGTGACTCTGCTGTAGAGGTTGCAGTTAAAATGGGGCATTTAGAGGTATTAAAGTTTCTGCTTGAGCATGGGAGTAAGATTACGGACAAAGAAATAGATCTTGCCGCTTTTCTAGGGAATTTAGATGTATTAAAGCTTCTAATTGAATATGGGGATAAGATTAGTGAATATGCAGTAAGTAATGCAGCTTCGGGTGGGCATTCAGAGGTGATAAAGTTTCTGCTTGAACATGGAGCTGAGGTTGGTAATAATGCAATAGAAAAAGCAGCTTACGGCAACCATCCGGAAGTAGTGAAGTTTTTAGTTGAGTATGGCGTACAAGTTAGGAGTCATGATTTATTAGCAATAATAAAAATAGGCGATAAGATATTAATTAAGCATGTTTTGGAAAATCTCACTAACTCTTTGATTTTACCTCAGGAAAATGAAGAAATTTTATTTGCATTATATGGAGATTCAGAACTACTCAAGATAATGGTAAAGGTCTCTGAAATTCCAAGCGAAGAATTAAATAAAATTTATATTAATGCGATCATTAAAGGTAATTATGACTTTGCTGCTAAGCTGCATGATGTGCTTGACGTATGTTTTGAAACTAATATTCTTTCCGACATAAGTAGTGCAATTATAAAAGGTTTGGATAACTCTATAGAAAACAATAAGTATCATGCAATTGTTAACCTTATTGATAAAGCGGGTATTAATATACCTCATCAGTACAAACACTTAGTAAATAATATTAATGATGATATAGATTCAAAGGAATTTGATTTTATATACGGTTTAACTCATAAGCTTGCACAGCATTATATTAACCTTGCTAAAGTGGCACTTGAAAAAAGTTTATTATCACAAATCATTAATGAAAATGAAATTAATCAAGCTAAAACAATTTTAAATGAAGTTTTTAATGCGGATAACCAAGCAAGATTCGAGAGTTTTCAAGAGCTGAAACGGACCTTTCCCAATGATAATGAGTTAAGCAAGGTAATAAACGAATTTGATGCGTATCATATGGTTATCGGCAATGCTCTTAACCGGCTTGATAAAGATTTTACATTGGAAGTTTTAGGGCTTAACGGAGTTAGTGTGCCTGTATTTGATGAGGATATTATGGTTTATCGGGGTTTTGTTGCAGATTTGGATGACGGAAGTGAGGATATATTGTTTAAGTACGGCAGTAGGGCTTTCGGAAAAGGTGAAATGCAAAAAACTTTAGGTTTTCATGTTAAAGAAGCTTGGAACCGACTTGAAGCTAAGGACGGGCATTTTTGGCAATACGGAGGCACTTATGTATCAGCGGAGCCTTCTATGGCTTCTGAATTTGCTCTCGGGATTACATCTAAAGGAAAGGGAGAAAATATTCTTCTGGAAATTAAGTTGAAAGCGGAAGCACCGAAAATTTGCGGCCGCGTTACTCATGAATATGAGTTTGTTCCGAATAATATTGAAGGCTCTGAAATCGTAGCAGTTTACAAGCTTAATAATGAAAAGACGATAAAATCAGTGTATAAAAATCCATATCTTCAAGATACCTCCCTCACTCCTAGGTATGTAGTCGGCAATACGATTGAGGAGGATAAGGAAGCAATTCAGAAATATAATTCATTAGATTGTAAAAGAACCGAGTATGATGATTATAATGATTTTCTGACTAAATACAGTTACACCGAAGAAATGTTAAAACCATTTTTTAAAGGACGTCCGGTTTATGAAGAAGTAATTACTGCGGAGCAGGCTGAGCCTGAGTTTGAATGTGATCTTACTTTGCAATGCTGTTAGTATAGGTAGCAAATGCTATCAATGAAAAGTTATAGTGAATTAAGTTGAATATCCTACATACAGGGAGCATAGCATAGTTGAACTATAAAAAATTAAACTAAGTTTACGTATAAATGACTATGTCATTTATAAAGTACACGCATTATAAATGGAGGTGAGGCGCGTACTTCTTACTATTCTTATTATCCGTTTTTCGGTTGCAGGCTATATAGTCATATTAAACTTAACTTATTATATTTGAATTAACGCGTTAGATATTCAACTTAATTTACTATAATTTACTTGCCAAGTGCTCCTGTTTTAGCTTCAGCTTGACTCTCTCTTATCCCTTCACCGGAAATCCTAGGTTTCCCGATTTTGGCTGCAAAACTCTTGCTTTCTTTTATACTATTGTTTTCTATCTTTTCCTGCGCTTTAGTTTTTACCTTCGTCTTTTCTTCAGTGCTTCTTAAAGGAGAACTATTTGTTTCCTCCGTTAAAGCTGAAACTGCTTTCTTGTCTTCGTCCGGGAATAAGCTTGTTAATTGTATTAATGTTTGTGCTACATATGGGTCTATAGCGGATTGTGAGCTTAAATCTTTAGTAAGAGTAGGGGTGACTTACCGAAGGAGTAGAACCATCCTTGGTAGTACTTTGGAGGATAGGATTACCTACTTTAATTCCTTCAGATTTTTGTTAATTTTCAACCTCATTTACATATTTGAGCAACAACGCCGCTAAAACCGATATATTCGAGTATATTGAGTGCTGGTATAATAATAAACTTCGACATTCTTCTTTAGGATATTTATCTCCTAATGAGTTTGAAAACCTTTATTATAA
>NZ_JSWE01000093.1 GCF_000815465.1 Candidatus Jidaibacter acanthamoeba
AATTATCACCGAAGCTTGGAGAATTTAAAAAGGAAGCTCACAATAAAGTAATGCAAGAACTAGCTAATAAATTAGGTGTAAATTATTTAGAAGTATATGGAGGGAGTGTAGTAGAGCAGGGCTTAGTAAGCAAAGCCGGGATTACAACATCGCAAGCGAGTAGCTCATATCGAATAGAACCAAATTATGCTGAGAAGTTTAATTTAAGCTTTGCAAACGGTAATGAATATAACCAATTTTTAAATTATTATAATCAAAACTTTCCGGGGTTTATATTAAGTACAAGTACATATAATCAATATAACGCCAGGGGTAATAACTATAGTTCAATAATAGTTGATCCCAATAAGCTAATAAACCAAGTTGCTGCTACATTAGCTAATACAACACATGTAGAAAGAGTAACACAACAAACAAGCCAAGAACGAGCTGTTTAAATTAAGGTTGGAGAGTTATATTCTTATAAGAGACCATTGAATTAACCGTGTAAAAAGCCATATTGATATAAGAAGAATTACCCTGTTTAAACAAGGAAGGACAGTATGGCAGAAAAAATAAACAAAGACTTAAGTCTAAAAGAAATGGCGAAAGCGTTGGTAAAGGAGTATAAGACGCAAGCAAGAGGCGATATTTGGGGAGGGAGGAGCTTTGAAGCAGTTATTAGGCAGGACGTTAGAGGCCTGCTTGGAAGGAGAGATCACCGATCATTTAGGATATGAAAGATATAGCCGAGAAGGAGAAGAAGGAAATAGCCGCAACGGGTATGGAAGTAAGAAGCTAATAACTGAGCAAGGTGAGATAGAGATTGAAGTAGCAAGAGATAGAGAAAGTAGTTTTGATCCACAGATAGTAAGCAAAAGGCAAAGTAGGATTAATGGAATTGATGATAAGATAATAGCCTTATATGCCAGAGGATTAAGTACTAAAGATATACAAGGACAGTTACAAGAGTTATATGGAATTGAGATATCACCATCACTGATATCTAATATAACCTCTTCAGTCATGGAGAATGTAAGAGCTTGGCAAAATAGGTCATTGGAAAGGGTATATCCCATAATATACGTGTATAGTAGTTAAGATAAGGGAAGATCATCAAACAATAAACAAGGCAGTATACTTAGCTTTAGGGGTTAACAGTAGTGGCCATAAAGAGTTGTTAGGATTATGGATTAGCCAAAATGAAGGAGCAAAATTTTGGTTATCAGTATTAACTGAGTTAAAGAACCGAGGGGTAGAAGAAATATTTATAGCTTGTGTTGACGGTTTGACCGGATTCTAGAGAAGCTATATCTACA
>NZ_JSWE01000094.1 GCF_000815465.1 Candidatus Jidaibacter acanthamoeba
ATCGTACCTATGTTAACGTGCGGCTTATTCCTTTCATACTTCTGTTTGGCCATCTCCGGTCTCTCCTAAAAAATAAATTTCCTACTATATAAAATCTATACTGGAGCGGGTAGTGGGAATCGAACCCACGCAACCAGCTTGGAAGGCTGGGACTCTACCATTGAGCTACACCCGCTTTTTGGCTGAACTTTATCTAGCTCTCATACGAGTGATAGACATACATCCAGATAAATAAAAAGTCAAACGCTTAATTATCTTAACATACGCAAACATAAAAAAGGTTTTAGATGGTGGAGAGAGTAGGATTTGAACCTACGAACGCTCGCGCGGGCAGATTTACAGTCTGCTGCCATTGACCACTCGGCCACCTCTCCAAAAAGCTTCTAAAAGCGCTCTATATAAAAACATATTTTTTTATTAATGGCAAGCAGAGATAACAACTAATAATTAAATTTTTCTCCTAAGTAAACTTTCCGCACCTCGGGATGGTTAACCACATCTACGACCCCGCCCTGCATAAGCACTATTCCGTCATGAATTATATAAGCTCTGTCAATAATCGATAAAGCTTCGCGCACGTTATGATCTGTAATTATTACTCCGATGTTACGGTCTTTCAAATGCATAATTAAATCTTTAATTTCTGAAATTGCAATTGGGTCAATCCCTGCTAGTGGCTCATCAAGCAGAATGAATTTCGGCTTTGCCGCTAAGCACCTGGCTATTTCCACCCTTCTTCTTTCTCCCCCCGAAAGAGAGAGAGCAGCAGCATTTCTTAAGTGAGTAATCGAAAATTCGGCAAGTAAGCTTTCAAGAATAGCATATCTGTTTTCTTCAATAGGCTCATTGAT
Source organism: Candidatus Jidaibacter acanthamoeba (assembly GCF_000815465.1). Lineage (NCBI taxonomy): Bacteria > Pseudomonadati > Pseudomonadota > Alphaproteobacteria > Rickettsiales > Candidatus Midichloriaceae > Candidatus Jidaibacter > Candidatus Jidaibacter acanthamoebae. The sequence continues at coordinate 852 of NZ_JSWE01000094.1, forward strand.
CTCAAGTACGGCTAAAATATTCTTCTCCACGTCAAGACCACGGAAAATTGAAGGCTCCTGCGGTAAATATCCGACTCCAAGCCGTGCTCTGCGATAAATAGGAAGATGAGTTATATCAACATCATTTAGAAAGATATTGCCGTAATCAGGCTTAATCAATCCCATAATCATATAAAAAGTAGTAGTTTTACCTGCACCGTTCGGGCCTAAAAGCCCTACTACTTCTCCCGTATTAACTTCAATGTTTACATCTCTTACAACGCGTCTTCCGGAATATGCTTTACCTAAATTTACCGCCTTTAAAATTTCATTCATTTAACTTGCTCCGGGATAATTAATGCTTTAGCTCTCTGCTTGTTCTTACCCCCCTTTTCACCCGAGGTTAAAACTCCCTTACCGTTTAATCTGTTATAGATAAACTTATTACCGGTTAAGATATTTTTTCCCTGAATCAACTGCACATTCTTCTTGAGTATAAATACTTGATCTTTAGTAATATACTCCCCCTTTTCCCCTTTTGCCTTTTCTTTCGGAGTAGTGATAACAACATTTCCAAACGTTTCAATTTTGGAAATTTTATTACTGCCTAGCAGCTCTTGGGAGTCTATATTATCAGTTGTAGGTTCAGCATAATAAACAATCATTTTATCCGAATTGATCACCATATCGCCTTGGATGACTTCAACATTACCGGTGAACACTCCCTTGTTCTCTTTTTGCTCTATTACCAATTCATTGGATTCAATATTTATCGGATCCTGAGAAGCTTGTACTGTTTCTTTAGCAAAAGCATTCGGAATACTAAAAATAAAAGCGAGCATTATAATAAAATTTTTCATATTCAAACCACCAGTAATTGTTTAATTAATTTAGCACATACCTTTTCTTGTAATGAATTTTGATTTAACCGTAAGTTCAGATGGTTAAAATCTACTTCATCAAGCAACTGATCCTGATTGAAACAGCTAAAAACATAGTAATCTTTTTGAGTAACAGGATCAACATGCCTTTGCAGGCATTGCGCACAAATTTCCTTCATCATACATTGCATCGGTGAATTTATCGAACCGATGGCAATATGATTACTTTTGAAAAAGTTTTTGAAGATATTATGTCTCGCATAGCCAACCGCAGCCATCATTTTATCAGAACCAATGACAATAATTCTATCCACCTCTTCCAAACTTATTTCAACCACACCTAAGCTCTTTTCCCCGTAAGCTTTTATTGCTTGTATGATATTACCGTTGAAAGCTTTATCATTTTTTCTGCTATAGCTCAATAATCCTTCATCGCAACACCAGACAGTTACATCGGAAGCTTTTTCAATTTCTTCTACTTTATATCTATCCGCCTTTTTTCTATAGCCAGCAAAATAAAGCACTCTACACCCCTTTTCTTTCATTGCTTTACCGATTGAAAATAAAACAGCATTACCTAAACCGCCCCCGACCAGCATAATAGTCTCATTTTCAGGAATTTCGCTAGGAGTGCCGGTCGGCCCCATTAGCACTACATTCTCCCCTTCTTTTAAATAACGGCATAGATTGGATGAGCCACCCATCTCAAGCACAATGGTTGAAATCAAGCCCTGCTCTTTGTCAACCCATGCCCCCGTGAGAGCCAAACCTTCCATAGCTAAAGAAACACCATCTCTTACAAACGCATTTGCCTCATAATTTTGCAAGCGATAAAACTGCCCAGGCTTAAACTCTGCCGAAGCCGATTTCGCTTTAAAAACAATTTCTATTATATTCTGAGCTAACTCTTTTACTTCCTTAACCTTAACTATTAAATTATCATCCAGCTTTTTAAAAAACCGTTCTCCCGGTAGATTATTCAATGGCTCAAATCTTCTAATAATCTCACTTACCACACTATAGCCCTGCTTAGCACTCGCCATAGCTTTTACCACATTGCCGACATAAGAGGGGTGTAGGTCTCCAAAGAAACTAACCGCTTTATTTTTATCATTTAGGGAACTTAAAACATATGGCTTTTCAGGCTTAGCTACCCTTTCCGGAGTTATTATATTTAAATTTTCATCAAGAGCGGTAAAATATCTTCCGTCCAGTTTAAAATGCTCTTCGTCTTCTCTGGCAAGAACAGTATTAGGTTCTGTTCCTGTAGCAATTAATATAGTTTTAGCATCCAGCACTCCGTTACTATGCCGTAAGCCTATACAACTACCCGAATTATCAATTAATATTTCCTCCGGTATTATATTTTCCGCAAATTCTATTCCCTCTTCAAAGGCCTTTTCTACTTCTTCATGGTTAAATCTATAACTCGGCGATTCCTGTAAAGTTTTTCTGTAAGCTACCTTAACCCCGCCCCATGCTCGCAATAACTTTATTTTATCATCTCCTGCAGCTTCTCTTAGCTTTTTTGCATGCTCAATATATTCTAAAGCAACTTCCTTTTCTTCATTACTAATATTATCAAATATTTCTTCTCCCAATTTTTCATAGCTTTTAAGAAATTTCTCAACCTGTACTTGGTAATAAGCTAAGCTTTCAGTCGCAGTATCAACTGCTGTTAACCCTCCTCCGATCACGACTATAGGAAGTCTCACCTGTAAATTAGCAATTGAGTTTGCGCGCTGAGCACCGGTTAACTGTAAAGACATCAGAAAATCCGAGGCAGTTCGTACTCCCTTGGCTAAGGCATTAGGTATCGGGGGAATATTAGGCTTACCTGCGCCGAGGGCAAGAGCGATATGATCAAAACCAAGATTGAATGCAGTTTCATAGGTGATTGTGCCACCGAACCTAATTCCGCCGTACATCCTGAAATTTTCTCTTCTTTCAAGCAGCAATCTGATTAAAGTAAGATAGTTTTTATTCCATCTAACGGTTATGCCGTATTCGGCTACTCCTCCGAACCCTTGCGGCACTCGTTCACTAAGTGAAGAATATAACTCATTAACATCCTTAATCGGCTTAAAATCTCTTCTATTACCACTCAAGTCTATTCCGGAAACTTCTGCATTTAATGGCTCAATCTTTAATCCGTCAATGCCGGTTACTATGAATCCCTCATTTAGTAAATAGTGTGCAAGAGTAAACCCCGCAGGTCCCATCCCGGCAACTAAAATTTTATAATTACTGATTTCCTTAGGTAAATAATTTTTAAAATGCAAAGGATTCCACCGAGAAAGCAAGCTATATATCTCAAACCCGTAGGGGAGAGCTAAAACATCATCTAAAGTTTGTGTTTCAATAAGCGGAATGTTAACCGGCTCCTGCTTTTGATAAATGCAGGACTTCATGCAATCATTACAAATTCTGTGTCCCGTTGCGGCAAGCAACGGGTTATCTATCATCGCCGTAGCCAATGCGCCGATAATTATTCCCTTTGCTTTTAAAGTATTCATCTCGGAAATCTTTTCTTCAAGCGGGCATCCCGTAAGGTTTGCTCCAAGCTCACTGACCGCAAATTTATTAGTCGCTTTATTTTTTATGCCGTGAGAACAGGAATCTTTTTCTTGGTTATGGCACCATATGCAGTAATTACTATGATCAAGTGCATTAACTAAATTTAGTGCATTATCAGTCAGGTCGAACCCTTCTCTTTTTCTTATATTTTCTGATCTGTATTTATACACTCCCGCTTCATCTCTCTCAGCTTCTATAAGATGAGATAAAACCAGCTTTTTCGGAGTTTTAAATAGCACCCCTTCTTTATATATTCTTTTACCTTCTTCGGAAGTTAAAGCCCATGCGGCATAGATTTTTGCATAATTTAATTTTTCTTCTTCTAGACTCTCAGTCGCATCTTGTACAAATTTAGCAAAAGATAATTCATTATATAAGTCTACACCCCATTGCTCTAAGTTAAATTTAGCTTGTTCTATGGAAGCAATATCAAGTTCACTAGTATTCTTTGCTACCTTCCTCTGTATAAACTGTCTTTTACACCAGAAAATCGGAGCTAATTCATGGTGTAAATTAGCTAAACTTATTACCTCATCTTTTATTTGGAACAGCTCAGCTATAAAATCTTCCAGATAAGGAGCCAGGCTAATAATTAGATTGGATTCCTCCTTAGCACTTAAGCTTAGGCTACGAGCTAACATCAGTTGGTGATATAACTTATCATCAAAAGCAATAACATACCCCAAAAACCGCTTATCCAAAAGAGGTAGCTTATTTGGAGAGTATAAGTCTTTAAATTCTAATTTAAAGGAGGGATTAAGCATTTTTAAGTAAACAGATTCTTCTGCACCTTTTTTACAATTATTTCATCACTAAAATCAACTATTCTTATTACTTTTTGTTTTGAAGCCGCGCCTAAGATGATTTCAATATTAGATTTAGCAAGATCAAAATACTTTGAGAGAAGTTTAATTACCGCATCATTTGCCTCTCCCCCCTGAGGAGGAGCTTTCACTCTCACTTTCATAGAATACTGGTTATTCATATCCTGCAAGAATTCCAGCACTTCATCATTCTTACTTTGCGGGGTCACTTTTACATTAATTTTTAAAAAACTTTTTGGCACGAATCTTGCTTATAAAATAAGTGGAATAGGGTTTTATGTTTTTATGATGTTAGCATATTTGAATAGATTATTCGAGCAAGCTTTTTTCTTACTCGCAGTATTGATAATAACTTTTACTGCTTTTGAAGCTAAAGCTGACTCTCGGATTAAAGATATAGTAAACTTTGACGGAATCAGGGAAAACATGCTGATCGGCTATGGACTGGTAGTTGGGCTTAACGGCACCGGAGATAACTTAAAAAACTCGGTATTCACTCAAAAAGGCTTAACCGATTTTTTAGAAAAGCTCGGGGTTAACACTAGGGGCGCAAATTTAAAAACTAAAAATGTGGCAGCTGTTACTGTTACTGCTTCACTTCCAGCTTTTGCAAGAACGGGCAGCAAAATTTCAATCAATGTAAGCACGATCGGAGATGCAAAAAGTTTAAAAGGCGGAACTTTGATTGCAACACCTTTGGTCGGAGCAGACGGTGAAGTTTATGCCGTATCCCAAGGAGCAATAAGCATTGGAAGCCCTGCAACTTTATCGGATACTACAGCGACATTAACTCCTACATCAGGATATATAACTAACGGTGCAATTATCGAACGTGAAATTGATTTTAGACTCGATGACCTTTCCGAAGTAAGGCTTGCGTTGAAAAATGCTGATATTACTACTGCGCGCGCTATAGCAACCGCAATTAATGCAAACTTGTTTTACGATTATGCACAAGCTTTAGATCCGGGCACGGTGAGAGTAAATATCCCAAGCCAATATAAAGGAAGAGTTCTATCTTTGCTTGCTGATATTGAAAGCATAACCATACAACCTGATTCCACTGCTAAAATAGTTATAGATGAAGCTACCGGCACGATAGTAATCGGAGAAAACGTTAAACTTAGCACAGTTGCCATCGCTCAAGGTAATTTGATCGTAAAAGTAAAAGATTCGGAAGAATATGCTTATGAGATCGGATTAACTAAAGTTGAGCCGCTTCCTTCCGAGCCCGGGAAAGAAATAGCAGTGTTTAGTCAAAATACAAATTTAAGTGATCTGGTTCAGGGATTAAATTCCCTTGGGGTTACGCCTAAGGATTTAATTTCTATTTTAAAAACCATCAAACAAGCAGGCGCACTGCAAGCAGACATAGAGGTAAGATAAAATGACTAATATACATAATTTAACCAACAGTTTTGCAACTATGCAGCTTGATCAGGGAAGAGGAAAAAATTTAACCGGCAACTCCCTTACTAAAGAAGCTGCACAGGAATTTTCGGCTTATGTCGTTTCCCATTTATTAAAAGAGGCTTCCCCTCCGATAAATAATCATATGCTTAACGAAAATAGTACAACTCAAGAAATATTTGAAGGCCTGCTCACTAATGAGTATGCGAAGGTGGCGGCAAAGCAGGATAGCTTAGGTATTACAAAAATAGTTGAATCGTCTTTATTACAAGTTCAAGAACAAAGTTTAGGGGAATAAGAATATGGAAGCTGAAAAAATATTTTTTAATTATGACATTGTAACTAACGCTTTTAATAAGCTGATCAATCTTATCAAAGATGATGAGCAGCATATAAAGAATAACAATATTGATAAGATTAATGATTCCTTAAATGAAAGAACTGATTTAATGAATTTTCTTGCCAGGCAAAAGGAGACTTTAGCTAGGTTAGCCGATAAACGATCCATCCTTAATGAAGATCAGGTAAAAGTTCTAAACGAGCTTTCTCAAGAGTTACATTTTTATGCAAACAAGAGCAAGAGAGAAATTTCTAAAGCAATGTATGTTAACCAAAAAATCTTAACTATTGTTAGAGGCATTGTAGATAAAGAAGCCAGAAGTGTTAACTATAACCAAAGAGGGGTGAGAAAAAACACCTCTAAATTTCGTGAGATTCCCCATCTTGCTATTAATAAGAAACTTTAAAGGGGGATAATCAAATGTCTGCAATTGCTTCATCACTCACCGGTATAGAACTAAATAAGAAAAAGCTGGAAATAACCAGTTCTAACGTAGTAAATGTTGATACAGAAGGTTACGGTCAGCGCTCGATCATACAGAATTCAGTAGTTACCGCCGGCAATATACAAGGAGTCTCAATTAAAGGTATAACTACCAAAACCGATAGGCTTCTTGAACAAACATTACTGCAAAAAACTTCCGAAGCAAACTATACGGAAACTAAAAAACGTTATTTTGAATCTATGAACCAGGTTTTCGGAACACCAGGTGAAAGTAACAGCTTGGATTCTTTTATTACTAAAGCTTTTAAGGAGCTTGATACTCTTTCAGGGAACCTTAATATTGCAACCCAAAAAGTAATTACGGTTGATAGCTTAAGCAATGCTGCGGAGAAAATTTCTTCTCTAGCAAGAAGTCTGGAAGATTTAAGGTACCAAGCGGATACGGAACTAAATAACATTACGCTGGGTTTAAATGCCGAACTGAAAACCGCCTACGCATTAAGCCAAGAAACCACTGCTTTTCCTGAAGGTAGTATAGAACATGTTGAAAGTGCGGAAAAGTTAAAAGCCAGCGTTTTGAAGCTTTCCGAATATTTTGAATTAAAACATTATCCGGATAAACTTGGCCGCCTAAACCTTTATACTCCGACCGGGATTAATCTACTTGGAACTCAACATGCTTACCAGGCAAAATATACTCCCGCTTCATCAGCGGATGATTTCATTGAACAACGCCCGCTAAACAGCTTCTTTATTACGGCAATCGATGATTTCGGTAATGATTTGAATTTGGATATTGTTGTTACTCCTCCCGGGATCAGCGGGCAAACTTATTATGAATTAGCCCCCGGTAAAGTAGCCGGTTTACTTGATATGCGTGATGTCGAGATTCCAAGAGCATTAAATCAATTAGATCAACTGGCAAAAAAATTAAAAGATGAGTTTAATAAAGTTCATAACACCGGGACAGGCTACCCGCCTGCAACTACGCTTACCGCAACAAGACTTACATCCCGTGACGAGACTCTGCAATTCAGCGGATCCGTAAGGATTGCGGTCATCGGTGATGACGGGCTTCCTTTACCTAACCCGAGTACTCCAGCATTAACTCTTGATCTTTCTAAATTAGATACCGGAAGCGGTGCAGGACGACCTAATATGGAAGGGATTATAAATGAAATTAACTATCATTTTAATCAAAGATTTACCAGTGATAATAGTGTTAAATTAGGAAGGTTAAATGATATAAAATTAGCAGCGGTAAGTAATGCAATAACTCCGGGCGCCGGTACAACATTTGATCTGGAACTATCCAATTTCTCAGGCAAAGACACACAAATTAATATAACTTCAGTAACAGCCGTAGATAATATGGGGGTAAATATATTATCATCCTTTAACGGTGCAGCATCGACTATTACCAGTGGCAGCATGCAAAGAACAGGGACTACAGGCTCTTCCATTACTTTAAATAATACAGCCGCTCCGCTGGAATATCCTTATACAATTTCCCTGGATTGCCAAGTAACCGATGAAACGTCAACTTATACCGCAACACTTACCTTCCAAATAAATAATCCGTCTCCCGATCCTTTGAACGGAATCATAAATAAGCGCTTTAGTGCGATCAGCACAAGCGGTCAGGCAACTTTAATTCAACCGGCGGTAAACGGTGGTACGTTAACTGCAACGCTGGTTGATGATCAAGGAAACAGTATACCTTCCAACAGTATGCAGCCCGGAAGATTAAATATTTCGACCTTACAAAGCAATTATCGCTTAGTAATAGACCAGCTTGATAGTAAATATTTAGGTAACCCAACTAATAACACTCCGGCGACTAATGACGGGTTTAATAACTTATTCGGCTTAAATGATTTATTTGTGCGTACCGATGCACCGAAAAACTGGGGCAATTTAAAAAACACCGCGGTATATTTGGAGGTAAGAAGTGAAATTCAAGCTGACCCGAACTTGCTTTCTACCGGCAAGCTTAGACAGACTCATTCAAATTTCGCGGATTCTCCAATTTATACCTATGAAGTTACTTCAGGAGATAAAGATACATTAACTGATTTAATTCATATCGGTAACCAGAAATTTTTATTTGCTAATACTTCAGGGCTTCCTGCAACAACCGTAACGTTTTCCAGCTATGCTACTGAAATACTATCGTTCAACTCAGTTTCAACCAAGCTGATCTCAGAGGAAGCTGGTAGGAATGAGCTGTTTAGAGAAGCTTTACAGGATAAACTGGATTCAATTCGAGGAGTAGATTTAAACGCAGAGCTAACCAACCTGATATTATACCAACAAAACTTTACCGCCTCAGCTAAAATCATCCAAACTGCACGAGAATTTTTCGATACTTTAATTTCAAGTTTCTAATAGAAGGGTAATGTTATGACTACAATCGCTACTTTTACTTCACATAAGCAAATGATTAAAAATGTTTCCGAGAACTATGCTTCGGTTAATAAATCAAGTAACAAAATCTCGGCAGATAAACAATATGAATCTTTTCATGAAATGGCACCCAATGATTTAAGGTTATCGGAAGATTTAACTAACCAAGTGGAGCTTACCGCAAACAGAATTACTAATAATAAATTGCTGGCAAGTAAACTTAATGAATATGAAAATACTGTCCAGACAATCCAAAAAGTAACTGAAGATGCAATGCGCTTTATTCAAATTGCTAAAGATTCCAGCAATGACAATACTTTAGCTATAAAAGATATATCGACCAATTATATAAATGAGGTCAAAAGACTTTTATCAAACAACTTTAACGGGGAGTATTTATTCTCCGGTTCTAAAACTAATATATCTCCAATTGCACACGTAGAGTCTATTTCAAATGTTTTACCGGACGGCACTATTACTTCAAATTATTATCTCGGCGATAATGTTACCTCTGCCCAAAAGGTTTCCGAAACTCAAGACTTAGATTACGCTATAACAGCAGATAATGAATCTTTTCAAAAGTTATTTGCTGCTTTTCACTATGCGGCAAAATATGAAGTAAGTAAGGATAAAGATGACCTGGTCAAATCATTTAATCTTATGGATGAAGCTCAAAAAGGGTTAAATGAAATGGTAGCGGTATTGGGAAGCAACGGAGAGACGGTAGAAAGGATAATTCAGAATGACGGAGTAGCAATTATTGACCAACAGGCAGCATTGACCTCAATAACTTCGGTTAATCCGGAATTAGAATACCCGAAATTAATTATGAAAATAGGAAAATTGCAAGCGAGCTTCATGGTCGTTGCCAGAGCTTCCGAGATGTTTATCGGGGATTACATAAGATAGTACTAAAAAAATAAGGGGGAGAAAATGATCAGTCATACTATAAAATACGAACTTAGAAAAGATCCGTTTGTCACAATCATCAATCAATTCGGTGAAATTGAAATTAATCTGGAGAATCAGATCATATTTCCTCATGGGATGATCGGAATGCCTGATTGCAAACACTTTTGCCTTGCTAATATAAATGTTGAAAAATTTAAGTATTTTAAACTGCTGCAAGGAGTAGTAGATACTAAACTTTCATTTCTTACTTTACCCATATTAATACATAATAAATTTATTGACTCTTCTGATCTTGAGAAGGCATGCAATGTATTGGGAATAAAGGTAGAAGATGTTGCGATTCTTCTTATTGCTTCAACTAAAATAACCGATGAGGGGAAAAAAATTGTTGTCAATGCTCGTGCACCGATATTTATCGATTCAACTGCAAAAGCCGCTATTCAATATGTAATTCCTGAAACTAAGTATAATATCCAACATATTATTGACTAAGCCTTTTAGGAGATAATGTTTACCTCGCAAGTAGCAAGCTTACTCTTTGTGATCGCGGGGCTCATCCTTATCTCGGTTATTTACCCCGTCTCTTAGTGAGCGAATACCTCTGCCTAACTCTCCCATGACTTTCGGAAGCTTGCCTGCTCCGAATATGACAAAAATTATTAATAATATTAATAACAATTCACCGATTCTTCCCGACATAATATATAACTACCTTAAATTACCCCTGCACCTTAGATTTACCCTACTCGTATTTAATTAGCAACTAAAATCGCCTTTCCCTATTATTTATATAATTGTAAAATGATTGCATTAGTGTGCATAATTTCATATAAATTATTAAAAGTAATTAAAATTTGTTTTATGCATTTTCAAGATCTAATTTTTGAACTTCAAAAATATTGGGCAGATAAAGGCTGTGTAATTTTACAACCCTATGATATGGAAGTCGGCGCGGGGACTTCACACCCTGCAACTACGCTAAGGTGTTTAGGTTCTAAACCTTGGAACGTTGCATATGCTCAACCTTGCAGACGCCCATCCGACGGCAGGTATGGAGAAAACCCTAACCGTGTACAGCATTATTATCAATATCAGGTAATCCTTAAACCCTCCCCTGATAACATCCAGGAGCTATGCTTAGAGAGCTTATATAGGATCGGTATTGATCCTAAAAAGCATGATTTAAGATTTGTTGAGGATGATTGGGAAAACCCTACCTTAGGTGCATGGGGGTTAGGATGGGAAGTTTGGTGTGACGGCATGGAGGTATTTCAATTTACCTATATGCAACAAATCGGCGGAATTGAATGTAAACCTATCCCGGGAGAACTCACCTACGGCTTGGAAAGGCTTGCTATGTTCATTCAAGGTGTAGATAGTATTTTTGATATTACCTGGAATGATAGAGGAGTTAAGTATAAAGATATATTTCTAGCCAATGAGGCTGATTATTCAAGCTATAATTTTAAATACGCAGATACTGAATTATTAATGCGCCATTTTACCGATCACGAGCAGGAATGTAAAAATCTATTATCCCATAAGCTTATCCAACCTGCTTATGATCAATGCTTAAAAGCAGGGCATATATTTAATTTACTGGATGCACGCGGAGTTATTAGTGTAACGGAACGCACTTCGTATATTTCAAGGATAAGAAATTTAGTTCGCGAATGCTGCCGTATGTGGATTGAGAAAGATTCAAATAACTAGAGTATTTAGAAACAGCCTCTTAAAAAAGGCTATTTCTTTCAGTTAAGAAGTTACTAACAACATAAATATTCAGGGTCACATATGTTATATTCAAACCCATCAAACCCGAATAAAGCTTTTACTGTATAGTTCCCATAATGTACTCTATCGGTAAAATAAGTTGATAATAATATATTTTGATCTTCCGAATGTTGATCAAGAGTATATTTATTAATGAAGTCATCATAGTCCTTATAAAGGCTAGATTTCATATCACCGGTATGCTCAGTATGACATTTAAGGCTCTTATATTTATTTATAGCTTCCTGATCAACTCCAATATACTCACCAACTTGATACTTCGGTTTTATACCATTAGATATATAAGGATTTTTTGCTACTGAGATTACTTTAAATTTCTTGTTATAATTAAGCTCTTCAACATCAAGCTTATATACCGCCACAACCTCCTCGCCCTTAATGCTGTTAAAAATTAACTCATATTCGAAAGTATAGCTACCGCATACATGAGGAGAATTTTTGGAAATTCGCATTTCAATAAAAACACTTTCCGTATTCATAGCATTCTTTGCCGTCATACCACCGGCAAACCCCGCAGACATATTCGGCTCTAATGAGACATAAGTACCGCCGAACTCCCATCTTCCTTCATCAATTTTATTCCAAGGTTGATTAACATAGAAGCCTAAGAATTTTTGATTTTCTCCTATAGAGAAAGCTTTAATACCATATTTAAACCATGCGTTTATGTCTTCATTATCAACATTAAATTTTAACCCTCTAAATATAGCAATCTCTTCTTCTATCGGCTTCGGAACCAAGCCGTTTAAAGTTAACACTTCTAAGCTATAATCGTCATCAAGTCTGTTTAGCGCTTTTCCGACTAATTGATAATAACTATCAAAATTATTTTCTATTTTATTTAGAAGCGTACTACCTGTACATAATGTTTTAAAATCTGCAAAGATAGAATAATTTAACTCTTTATCTAAAAATGACCGGTTTGCTAAATCGGCTTTTAACATTGGGCATTCACTAGCTAATTGATTTTTTAAATCTTGTTCCGATTTATTTAAGTAATATGCTGCAAGTTTATGAGTAAAACCATCTAAAAAATCAAACTCGTCTTTAGTAAAATTATCATGGAAAGTATGAATCATGTGTTCAAATTTACTCGGTATTTTGATTCCTGCCTTGTGCATAAGGTTGAGTAATGCCTGATACTTATTATTTTCAACGGAATTTTCCAAACCCGTTTCAATTGCATCAACTACATCCTTTAAAGGGGTAGACTTTAGAGCCATGCCATAGCTAAATAACTTATAGGCATGTTCATAGTTCCCTTTAATAAAGTGATTTTTTAATATTTTATCATTCCCCAAAAATTGAGAGATAAGATTTTTTTCTTTTAAATATTTAATAAGCTCAAGATCAGGGTTTCTTAACCACATGTTTCCATCTATATCTTTAACTGATAAGTCTGCACCATGATTGATCAGCAGTTCGGCAATCTCGGAAGTGTTAGCATAAAACAACGGGGTTTGGTTGTTATCGTTTAGTACATTCAAGTTAACTTCAAAATTGCTCAGTACGTATTCTAAAATTTTTTTTAATTTATTTAATACAAAAATGTGCAGTATAGTTATATTGTAGGTAAGCATTTTATCTGAAAGTTCCAAGTTTTTGGTATTGCTTATTTGGGTATCTAAGTATTCTTTAAACTGTGCTCCCAGATTCCTGTATTCATCATGCATAAATTTGAAAGTTATTTTTTCATCTATTTTATAACTGAGATCTTTAATAAGTAATTGCATGGTCTCTAAGCGTAAATCTTCCCAGTGAACAGAAATAAATTCCAGAGGGAGTATTTTTACTCCCTCCTCTACGGCAAGTTTAGTTAAATCATTGTATAAATTTGTATTGTAGCATCTGTATAAAAATAATGCATGCGGGTTCAGACCGTGCTCAAGTAACATTTTTGCAGTATCAACCGATAAATATAATCCAATTAAATCTTTAAGCTTCATACTTTTAAGATCTGCCCCCTGCTCAAATGCAAATTCAATAAGGTCTAACTGTAGTTTTTGAAGGTGCTCAGGGATTACAGTTGTATTTTCCTCTGCTTTAAATTTTACTTCAACATAAGCCTGTAAAGTAACTTTCAAAAATGCTTCAGCGGAAAAATATTTTTCTCCACAATTAATCATAAGCTCTTTTAATGGCAAAACTGATTCCAAAGGAATTGCGCCTATTTCTACATTTTCTATATTAGCTCCATTTTCTAAAGCTAATTTAACCAATTCTTTTTGTTTAGTGTACGACTCTTCATTTATAACATATTCTTTTTTATCAAAATTATACTGCTCTATACTACATCTTAAAATAAAATCTAAAAATTTATCAACTGTTGTATGAGTTAAAAATAATTCCGAACAATTATGTAAAGTTTCCAAACTTAAATAAATTGAGTCAATAATATTTTCGAGTTTAGCCCCTCTATCTAAGGCAGCTTGCACTAATGTTTTTTGAGTACCTCTTAACTCTTTGTCACCTACATAACTTTCTAATACTAACTTTAAGAACATATCCGGAACAGCATTTATAAATAATTCCGAATAAATATCCAGGTTGGCTAAACTTATGCCGTAAAGCGAATCAATAATATTTTCGAGTTTAGCACCTTTATCAAGGGCAGCTTTAACTAATTTTTTATGTATACTTCTTTTCTGTTCATCAACCTCATTTTCACCTGAAGTAATATCATATTTTAGCACAAAAGCTAATAATTCATCTGCTTCAAAATACTTGCTGAAAATTCCGAAATAGTTTTTTATCTCATGTAAGGGGCACTCATCGTATAACCAAGCTATATCCCAATTATTAATTTTATAATGCTCTAATAAAGCCGTTAACAAATTTTCCGTCTTATAAGTAAAAGCATCTTTTAATAATGACGCAAAGCTCTTCCAATCAAGCATTTGCTTGGCAATATAATTATTAATTTCTTCCCTTGATCTATTATAAAATATTAATCCTCGCATACCCTTATTCCTATTTATTTATAGAATAATTATATGGTATGAATATTAATTTTTTATTACAAATATAATCTTTGCTATTGAATAATATATATACATTAAAAGATTATTTTAAATCCACCAATTCTTTTAAGCCTTTTTTCAATGGAACCAGAGCCTTTATTTTTAATATTTGCTCTGCCATAATGGGAGAACCGACTGAAATTAGTGCATCCCCTTTCTTAGCAGATAAATATTCAATATTTACTTTGCCTAATATGGAAAAAAGCTTTTGTGCTAATTCATTTACTGTGGTTCCTTTACCGGTGCAAACATTAGTTACCGGAGCATGAGCCGAAACATTCTGCATGGCAGCAATGATATAATTCACTACATCTTTTACAAAGATAAAGTCCCTCGTTTGGTTACCGTCACCGAAAATAGTGAGCGGTTGCTTATTTTTTATTCTGCTTAGGAATATGGAGATCACACCTGAGTAAGATGAATCGGGAAGCTGGCGCGCTCCGTATACATTAAAGAATCTTAGACCGAAAGAAGGAAGTGCAAAGATTGCACCGAACGCCTTAGCTTGCAGCTCGCAAGCATACTTATCCACAGCATAACCTGAAATAGGCTGCGGGAGAAGGTCTTCCGTTAATAAAGACTTGGAAATATTTCCGTATACGGCGGCGGATGAAGCATAAACTACCGGAATGTTTTGTTTTGCAGCTTCTTCAAATATATTAATGGTTCCGGTTAAATTAACTCTATGGGTGTTAACCCAGTCTTTCACTGATTGCTGCACTGAAGCAATGGCAGCCAAATGGAAGCAACCGTTTACTCCCTTAAAAGCCTCCCTGACAGCACCAACATCTAAAATATCACCTTGAATAAAATTACAACCTTTGGGTAAATTTTCTTCTTTGCCATAAGATAAATTATCTAAAACAGTGACTTCATGCCCATACTCAAGTAGCTGATCTACAAGATGAGAACCGATAAACCCGGCTCCGCCGGTAACTAAATATTTCACGTTTACCTAATGCTTATACTATTTAATTTTTTTAAAGGTATAGGCCTTTTTACCTATACATTCAAACGAAATATGGTATTTAAAAGGTATAGCAAAATATACCTATATATAAAGCTCTATAAATGAAAATAATTATTTTTAGTAATGCAGATTGGCATTTTGCCGCCCATCTTATGCCGATTGCAGTTGCTGCGAAAGGAATCGGCTGTGAGGTAAAAATTATTACCAGAGTAGATAAGCACGGGGAGGAAATTGAAAAACAGGGTTTGGAGCTGATCCCTATCAACTTAGAACGTTTTAGCTTAAATATATTCAAAGAATTAAGAATTATCTTTCAGTTAATATATATATATAAAAGAGAAAAACCTGATGTCGTGCAGCATTTCGGGATTAAACCTATAATGTACGGCAGCATTGCAGCACTCTTTAACAAAATTCCTAAAGTTATTAATACATTTCTAGGCATGGGCTTTGTGTTTATAAGTGATAAATTATGGGTAAAAGCCATTAGAGTAGTTTTCACTAATTTACTTAAGCTGTTCATGCTTAAACAAAACAGCATAATTATTGTGCAAAACAAAGATGATAAGGAACTGCTTTTAAAAGAAAATATTGCTAAGCCGGCACAAGTTTTCGCCCAGTGCTCGGTAGGAGTAAATATCAAAGATTTTCCTCTCTCATCCGAACCGGGCGGCAAGCCTGTTTTTGCGCTTATGGCACGGATGATTCTCGATAAAGGGATAGCTGAGTTTGCGGCAGCAGCTGAGATTATCAAGAATAAAGGATTGGAAGCGGAGTTCTGGCTGGTCGGGGCTCCTGACCCCGATAACTCGAGGTCAGTTACTGAATATCAACTAAGAGAATGGGAAGATAAGAAGATAATTAAATGGCTAGGTTTCCAAGATGATATAAAAACTATTTGGGAAAAAGCTCATGTAGCTGTTCTTCCTTCCTATAGAGAAGGCTTAAGCAGAAGCCTTCTTGAAGCTGCCGCTCTAGGTAGAGCGCTTATTACTACCGATGCCCCTGGCTGCCGAGAATTAGTCGAAGATGGAGTAAATGGCCTGTTAGTTAAAGTAAAGGATGTTGAAACATTAGCAAGAGCAATTGAGAAATTAATTGAGAACAATGAATTGCGCACCTCACTTGCCTTAAAAGCCAGAGAAAACGTTGTAAAAAATTATAGCGAAGAAGTCATAGTTAAACTTATGTTAGAGTTTTATAAATCCTCAAGGTAATTTAATAATTAGAAAGTATAAATATTTATACTTTCTAATAAATTCAGTTAAATGCTTCTACTTGTTTGACAAAGTTTGCTTTCACCAGATCCTGGTAAAATAGATAGGTTTAATCTAGTAGAACTTACAAGCTTTCTAAAACCTCCGGAGGTATCGGGAGCCTGAGTAAGAGTAAATTTTTTGGGTGGAACATTCTCTTTATTTTTAGTTTCTTTGGCTAATCTTACTTTATCAGCATAAGAAGTATGTTGTGCTTGAACATTAGCTCCGGTTAGATCCGGACTATTTTCCTGCGTATTAGTTTCTCCGGCGTTATCCGGAGTATCATCTACTAGCTCAGGTAATTCCCCATATTGCTTTGAAGCTTCTTCGCTTAGCAATTCAGAAAAGTTACATGCTTCTTTGGAGACTACTTCTTTACCTTTATCAAAGCTACATAGCTTCATTGTCGAGGCCAATGCGGAAACAGGGGTTCTAGTTGGTTTTGTCTCTACATTTTCAACATCCGTTGTATATTCAAGTTCAGGGTCATCGTAACCTTTCGGAAAAGCAATTTGTTTAAAGCTTCTGATAGTAACTCCCAAAATAGGGTCATCCTCAAATAATAAACAAAAAAGTTTTAATCCTCTTCTGTTATCACTATATAATAATTCTAATCCTATTGAATCAATAATTTCGTTTTCCAAATAAGAGCATACTACTTGCCTTGAAGAGTCCGTCCTACAAAGCTCAAGGCATGATTTAAACCACTTCGGATTTGTAGTAAATAATCTTATCAATGCCTTTGAAATTATTCCTGTGGAATTCATTAGATTCTTATCATCTAAAATATCTAGAATTAAGTTTTCCACTGGAGCTTTAAATTCTAAAGTATAATTTTTTATTTTCTCAACTAGCTTTAATGAATTAATAATATTAATAATATTATATGATAGAGAGTATATCTCCTCTATTTTAAATCTTGTTTCATCATTTATGTCAGAATTTAATAATGTAGCAATATTAATATTAGTAATTTTTGTTCTAATAACCTCTAATTCATTCAGCAGATTTTTTTCTGATCTCTTAAGCAAACCAAACTCAGATTGTAATGCTTGAGCAATTACTTCCATTGATTGATTTATATACTTTTCCTGTGATTTCTCTTTTACTTCTTGAAACAAAGTAGACAAACCATAAGTTGCAGATAAAGTTTTCCGATAATATAAAATTGTAGAATCTGCAATATCATTAAAAAGAAATAAGATTTTATAATGATGATATATAGGCTGTTCTAAAGAATTTAATGACTCCTGAATAGAAATTATTTTAAGCAAAATAGCTTTTTTATATAATGGTGATATGGCAAGTAACTTTTTGCATTGCTCATAACAATCTTCAAATCTTCGTAGATAAAGGTAAGCAAGAGCACAATTATAACCCACATTAATTGAACGAAGATTCTTTTCTAAATACTCACTTGCAATTTTTACAGTTTCTTCATATTTTTTATTTCTAAACAAATCTGCCGTCAAATCAGCATATTTATCTTCTTCTGCTTCCTTCTTTCTTCTTATAACAGTTTTTTCTCTTTGTTCTCGGGTTATTACCTCAACCCTTCCCTCTTCACCTATTTTTGGTCTTTTATTACTCTCAGCCTCGAATAATGTTTGGCTGCTCGGTATGAATCTCTCTTCTGATCTTCTTTTCATAAATAATCTTGCTTTAATTATATAAGGTTAAGTTATGGTTATGTGTTTAGATTTATTTTCGAATAAATTATCAACTATTCTCGCTAAATTTAATAATGAATTTAAAAATGCTGTTGAGTTATATTAATCATTTTCTATAAACGCAATGAAAATTTAATGTATATAGATAAAATGTTTATATAATATTAAACTTGCTTTTTAAGTAACTGATCAAGATATTATTTACACTAACAAATATATAGTTGTTTTAACAATTTATTCTCAATATAGTTAATATATTATTAACTTGTAATTTTAAATTCAAAGGGGAATAAAAGTGAGGGCAAGCGGGGAAAAAACTACACCGAAAGTAGGGTTGGGCAGAAATATACCATCATTAGTATTAGATAGCGTAGAAAAGAAGCAAGGTGATACAACACCTATTAATTATGCATCTTTGTCACCAACAGCACTTCCATCAACACAAAGTATAGTTGATAAAAGCTTACCTGAGAAAAAATCAAGGTTACCGCTTATTTCATCCGCTGATACAATATCAAGTATAAAGAAACCCGAGGGCGAGTTTTTAACCCCTAGAGGAACTTCTTCCGGAGGAAATTTATTATCCAGGGGGATAAAATTAATTAGAAGAACCAGTAGCCGTGAGCTAAGCTCAGAAGCAGATAATAATACGACCCCTGATATAAAAAATAGTACAAGCACCCCTGCTACCCCGAGAAGTGAGGGAGAAAGTAAATTTTTATCCGGGAAAAATAATTTTAGTTTTTTTGGATTTAGACTTTCGCCGAGAAGTGAAAATAAAATTAATAAAAGAAATATATTAATTACAAATTTTAGAGATGCAGAATCTCCGAAAGATCAGAAGAAAGCAGCTATAGCTATAGTAAATCAAAGCGAACTATTTGAAGAAAATTACCTTCACTTTCTAAAGTTGGCTAATGATATGGTAGCGAACCGAAAAAAATATGAAAATAACGGATATTTTGTAAACCCTATTCTTCCTTTAGGTGAAAAAGATCAAGCTGATGAAGTATATACATTTATGCTAAGATTAGCAGAGAACTCTACTAAAAGCCTTACCGCTCGAACTGATTCGTTAATTCCTCCCGGCAACATATGTTGTATAGGGGTTAACTTCATAAATGACGATAAGAAGGACGGAGCTTATACTAGAAAAGTCGGGGGAATTAAAGAGTTTCTAAATGAATGTAATACTGCGGTTTGTAGTATAGAAAAAGTTACGGCATTACTAGAAGTAATAACTGTAAAATATCCTTTAACTATGCACTTAATAACCCCTTTAGAAGAAAGTATAGCATCCGATTACAGACCCATGTTTAAACATGGATCTTATTTTATGGAACGTGACTCCGAGTTTGCTCAAAGATGGATTAAGCATCAGGGTTTAAAGAAACAGTTTAAAATTGAACTAATTAATTTTATTTCCTTAGGTATGGAAAAACCAGATAAGTTTGAAGATGAAATGAGAAACATCTCAAAAATAGTTGCAGGATTTTATATAAAAGATTTAATTATGATGCCGGATGATGAAGACAAAAAATACGGCACAAAAACCAGAGAAGAAGCAATAGAAAAAATTGAGACTCATGTAAGAGAATTACAAAAAAATGAAAACTTCTTAGCAACCGCTTTAAGAGATGCAGCGGTAAAATTTTCTAATGATAATCGGTTATCTGAAAAGATAGATGAGCGAACTCAACAAAGCGAAGGTTCTTTCCGGGTAGTGGGGAAGCATACCTCACGCCTTGAAAAAGAAAAAAAAGAATTGAAAGAAAAAGGAAAAGAAAG